>DASQYE010000606.1:0-3402 GCA_035639355.1 Pyrinomonadaceae bacterium | reverse complement strand
GAAAAGAGCGGCGGCACGAAGGTCTGGTCGGTCTCGGGCCACGTCAATCGTCCGGGCGTTTACGAGCTTCCGATGGGCTACGACGATATGGAGAAGTTCATCATGGAAGACTGCGGCGGCATCCGTGACGGACGAAAATTGAAAGCCGTCATTCCGGGCGGCTCCAGCGTCTACATAATGCCTGCCGAGGACATCATCGGGAAAGACGTGAAGATGGATTACGAGGGATTGGTGGCGGCGGGCTCCATGGTCGGCTCCGGCGGTTTCATAGTGATGGACGAGACCGTTGACATCTTCGAATCCACGAAAAACCTTATAGAGTTTTACAAGCACGAGTCCTGCGGGTGGTGTACGCCCTGCCGCGAGGGCACGGACTGGCTGGTCAAGATTTTCAAGCGCATCGCGCGCGGCGAGGGCCGCCCCGAGGACGCGCAGTTGATCCTTGACCTCTGCGACAATATCGAAGGGAAATCCTTCTGCCCGCTCGGCGATGCCGCCGCGTGGCCTATTCAATCGGCTATCAAGAAATTCCCGGAGGACTTCAAGCGCCACCTTGCGCCGCTCGCAACGTAGGAATGATCGGAATGTGATGTCACAAGAATTAATCAAAGTAACTATCAACGGACAGGATCATCAGGTTGAGAAGGGCGCGCGGCTGATAGACGTGTGCCGCGAGAAGGGTTTCGATATTCCATCCTTTTGCTACTACTCCGACCTGGCCTTGCAGGCTTCCTGCCGCATGTGCCTGGTACGCATCGAGAAGATGCCGAAGCTTCAAACGTCCTGCACGATTACCTGCACGGACGGGATGATCGTGACGACCAGGAGCGAGGAGATTGAGAAGGCCCAGCGCGCGATGGTCGAATTCCTGCTGGCGAACCACCCGCTGGACTGTCCCGTGTGTGATCGCGGCGGCGAGTGCGAATTGCAGGAGATGGCCTTCGATTGGGGCGGTCTGGAAGAGCGCTTTACGGAGCGCAAGAACTACGCGCCGGAAAAATACCTGTCGCCGATGGTCGCCAACGACCCGCAGCGCTGCATTCTCTGCAAGCGCTGCACGCGCGTGTGCGACGAGTGGATGGGCGAGGACGCGATCGAGGCTGGCGGGCGCGGGGCCAATACGGTCATAGGCACTTACGGCGGCTGGCTCAACTGCTCGCAGTGCGGCAACTGCATCGAAGTCTGCCCGACGGGCACGCTGCTCGACGCCACCTATCGCCACCAGGCGCGTCCCTGGGAGTTGTCGCAAACCATCTCCACCTGCACCTACTGCTCGGACGGCTGCCAGATGTCCTTAGGCTCGCGCGCAGGCGAGCTGATGCGCGTTGTCGCGCGCGAACGCTACGTCAACGGCCACAACGGCGAGTTCCTGTGCATCAAGGGGCGCTTCGGTCATCCCTTCGTCAATCACGAGGAGCGGCTGCGCACGCCCATGATTCGCTACCGACGGGGCGGCAAGCTGATCCCAGCGACCTGGGACGAGGCCATACGTCACACGGCCCGGAAGCTGGACGAGGTCGCCGAAGCTCACGGCCCATCCGCAATCGGCGTTGTGGGCAGCCCGCGCCTGACCAACGAATCTCTGTATGCGCTTTATAAGTTCGCTACCGAGGTGGTCGGAACCGAAAACTACACGGCGACGGACGCTTTCAGCCTTCAGCCCTTCTTCGACAATCTGGGCGGGCCGCTCGCCACGCATCAGGATATTCGCCACGCCCGGACGATACTGCTGATCGGCGGCGAGCCGGAAGAATTGCAGCCCCTCACGGGCAGGCAGATTCGGCAGGCCGTCAGAAACGGAGGCTGTCAGCTCCTCATCGTCAACAGCGTTCCGATTCGCCTGAAGCAGCATGCCGCGAAGTTCATGCACATCCGTCCGGGCACGGAGGATGCTGTTGTGCTGGCGATAGCGAACCAGGCGCACAACCGGCTCGCGGCGCAGAAGATGGGGGTCGAAGAGATCGAGCTGATAGAGCTTCGCCGCGCGCTCACCAATACGGAGGGCGATCTGGTCATCATGTTCGGCGGCGAGCTTGGCCCGGAGGCGCAAGCAATCGTCGCGCAACTTCCCTACACCTTCGCCAGAGAATCCAGACGAGTCCTTCTTCATCCGTTGCCGCTCTACAACAATAGCTTCGGCGCGCACGATACGGGGCTGATGCGCGGCGCGAAAAGCGCGAGCCTATTACTGGACGGCGCGGGAGAGACGATCCGCGCCCTCTATATGGCGGGCAGCTTTCTTCCGGAGCACCTGCGCGGGCGCGAGGAAGCGCTCTCAAGGCTTGACTTCCTGGTCGTCCAGGAGCTTTTCGAGACGGATACGACCGCTTTCGCGGATGTCGTCTTGCCCGCCGCATCCTGGGCCGAGGCGGACGGCACGTTTACGAACAACGATGCCCTGGTGCAACGCGTGCGGCAATCGATCCCGCCCGTCCACCAATCGAAACAGGACTGGATGATTACGGCGCAGCTGGCCGAGGAGCTGGGCGTCGATCTTGGTTTCCAGATGTCGGCCAGCGCCGTTTTCAAAGAGATGGCCGAGCGCGTTCCGGCCTACGAGGGTTTGCGCTACCCGCTCCTGAAAGACGAAACGAAGCCCGTGCAGGCCAGGCACGCCCCAGTAGAGCGGCGCGACCTTTCACAAGAGCTTGAGACGACGCGCGCGCGAGTGGAAGCCCTCGGCGAGAGTGCCTTGAAGATCATGGGCACGCCCGAAGTCGGACATGAGCTTTTCAAGCCGGGCACCTTGACGGGCAAGGTTCCGCAGTTCCCCTTGCTCGCCTCCGGCAATCCGGAGCCGCCGAGCCTGGCTATCTCTCCGCTCTACCAGATTACGATAGACGAGCGCCTGCGACCCGCTGTGGCCGCGACAGGAGACTAGGCTGTTTTGGATTGGAATACTCTCATCCAGACGGGACTGACGCTTGCGGGCATCATGGTCGCCTTCACTGTGGTGATGGCGATTGTGGCCTACACGGTGCTGGCCGAGCGCCGCGTGCTGGCCTTCATTCAGGGACGTGTTGGGCCGAATCGCGTCGGCTACGGCGGGATGCTTCAGCCCCTCGCCGACCTCCTGAAGTTCATCTTCAAGGAAGACATAGTCCCGGATAAATCCACGAAGTTCGTCTATTTTTTAGCGCCCGTGATCGCCACGACCGCCGCGCTGATGACGATCATCGTCTACCCCTTCGGGCCGACGGTCAATATCCCCCTGCTGGGGGCCGTGCAATTGGTCGTCGCTCGTTTCGATGTCGCGCTGCTCTACGTGCTCGGCATCACATCGGTGGGCGTCTACGGCATAGCGCTCGCCGGGTGGTCGTCGAATAACAAGTACAGCCTGATGGGCGGCCTGCGCTCCGCCGCGCAGCTCATCTCGTACGAGCTGTCGCTGGGGCTGTCGAT
>DASQYE010000605.1:0-10425 GCA_035639355.1 Pyrinomonadaceae bacterium | reverse complement strand
GGTCTGGAACCAGGCAGACGAGGCCGACCAAAGGGATGAAGGGCCATTTCGGAAATCCGGCGACCGTAACATAAAAGGGGCCGCACTCGCATTCCTCTACGCCTATGTCTTCGGTGACTTCGGTCTGGACGAGCCCGCCTTCGGCCGGGTCTTGCAGATTCGCAACAACGCCGGTTGATGAAGTGTTACCCGAGGTCGAAGCGCCGCCGGACGTGGACGTGCTGGTGGTCGTGCCTGCCGAGGCCGCGTCGTCCTGCGCCAGGAAACGAAGCTCGACGCTTGCGCCCTGTCCGCCGCTGCGTTGACTTCCGCTGACGACTTGAATAACGTCGCCGATCTGTACGGGGCTGGCTTGTGCGGGGATCGCCACCATCAGCACTATGCTGGCGGTCATGGCGATGGCGCGGATAGCTCGGTTCTTCATCTTTATGAACTCCTACGTGGATCCTTCGGGTTCAAACTCGGAGGCCCTAAAAAGGCTTCCGTACTGCGATTCTAAAGATTCAAATGGCCCGACAAAAGCATTTTAAGGCTTAATTACCGCCAAAAATTTTCTCTTGTTTTGAGGAAAACCGTATGTGGCTTCCTTCATTTGCTAGAGAAAGACACCTAATACCGTCTGGATTCCAGTTTCGGGGTGTTGAATTTAACTCGCCTTCATACCCCCGTGTCAAGGAAAAAAGAGGGCCGAAACGGGGCAAAGCGAAAAAGGTAAAAGGCAAAAGGGAAAAGACTTAGGCTCGGCCTCCCCTTTTGCCTTTCAACTTTGGCCTTTCGCCCCGGCTTTAGTCGCCGTCGCCGCCGCCGGCGGCCTCAGCCTTTTGCTGCTCCTCGCGCAAAACGGCCTTTCTGGAGAGCTTGATTTTATTGCCCTCTTTGCCTATGCACTTGACCATAATCTGCTGGCCTTCCTTCAATTCGTCGCGCACGTCCTTGACCCTCCGATCGGCGATCTCCGAGATGTGAAGGAGCCCGTCCGTGCCGGGAAAGATTTCGACAAAGGCCCCGAAATCGACTATGCGCGAGACCGTGCCGAGATAGGTCTGGCCGATTTCGGCCTCGGCCGTTAGTCCCCGTATGCGGTCTATGGCGGCCTGTGCGGCGGCCCCGTCGGCCGAAGCTATAGAGACCGTGCCGTCGTCTTCGACATCGATCTTGGCCCCTGTCTCTTCGACCATAGCGCGTATGATCTTGCCGCCCGGCCCGATTATGTCTCGGATTTTGTCCGGGTTGATCTTGATCTGGATGATACGGGGCGCGATGGGCGAAATATCTGCGCGCGGCTCTGGAATGGTCTGCTCCATCACGGAGAGAATGTGCAGACGCCCTTTCCTGGCCTGCTCCAGGGCTTCCGCCATGATCTGCGCGTTGATGCCGCCGATCTTGATGTCCATCTGAAGCGCCGTGATGCCTTCGCGCGTTCCCGCGACCTTGAAGTCCATGTCGCCGTAGTGGTCTTCCGCGCCCGCTATGTCAGACAATATGGCGTACTTGTTGCCCTCCATGACGAGGCCCATGGCGACGCCCGCGACCGGCGCTTTCAAGGGCACGCCCGCGTCCATCAAGCTAAGTATGCCGCCGCAGATCGAGGCCATAGAGCTAGACCCGTTGGATTCCGTGATGTCCGAGACGATGCGTATGGTGTAAGGGAAACGGGATTCTTCAGGAAGGACTGCTTCGATGGCGCGGCGCGCGAGCACGCCGTGACCGATCTCGCGGCGCGAGCTGGAGCCGAAGCGCCCGACCTCGCCGACCGAATATTGCGGGAAGTTATAGTGCAGCAGGAAGCGCCGCTTGACCTCGCCCTTTTCCAGGTCGTCCATGAACTGCTCGTCGTCTTTCGTCCCCAGGGTGGTGGTGACGAGCGCCTGTGTCTCGCCGCGCGTAAACAGGGCGGAGCCGTGCGTTCTGGGCAGCCAGCCGACCTCGCAGGTGATGGGTCGAATCTCGGAGAAGCGACGATTGTCGGGACGCCGACGCTTGTTCAATATGTCGTCGCGGAAAATCTTCTCTTTCAGGTGATCGAAGATTTTCTTCGCCATCAGGCGCTGCTCCGGCTGGTCTTCCGGGTAGGATTCGACGACCTCTTTCTTGAGGGCATCGACGCCTGCGTAGCTCGCGCGCTTGTTCTGACCCGAGGTATCGAGCGCCGCGCGCAGCCTGTCCGTGTAGTTTCTCTCTATCTCGCCCATCATCTCTTCATTGAGCACGGGCGCGACCACTTCGCGCTTCTGCACTTCGAGCGCCTTATACAACTCCTTCTGCCAGCGGCACAGTCGATTAATTTCCTTGTGCGCGAGCATCAACGCCTCGACCATGATCTCTTCGGATACTTCGGAAGCCCCTGCCTCGACCATCACGATGGCCTCTTCCGTCCCGGCGACGATCAGGTTCAGACGCGATTCGCGCCGCTCGTCATAGGTCGGGTTGATGATATAGCGTCCCTCTATGAGCCCAATGCGCACTCCCGCGATCGGGATGGGGAAAGGGATGTCCGAGAGGTATAGAGCGCAGCTTGCGCCCGTGATGGCGATTACGTCCGGGTCATTGTCCGGATCGGCCGAGATGACCGTGGCGATGATCTGCGTTTCATTGCGGAAACCCTCCGTGAAGAGCGGGCGGCAGGGGCGATCTATGAGGCGGCAGGTCAGGACCTCCTTTTCGTTGGGGCGTCCTTCGCGCCTGAAGTAGTTGCCGGGGATACGACCGGCGGCGTAATTCGCTTCGCGATATTCGACCGTGAGCGGGAAAAAGTCTATGCCCTCGCGCGGGGAAGAGGCGGCGACGGCCGCGACCAGGATCATCGTGTCGCCGTAGCGTATGATGACCGAGCCGTCGGCCTGTTTGGCGACGCGACCGGTTTCGACGGTCAACTCCTGGTCGCCTAATTTGATCGATTCTTTAAGATATTTACTGACTGGCATAATGTGTTTGTCTCCTTCGGACAACGACTCCTGCCGCAAGTAGCTCGTGATCGCTCCCAAGAGGCAGGCGCGCGGTCGTCTCATCCGCCGCGCTTTTGGTGTAGTGATTTGCCCAGCCCCGCCAAGCATTGCGTCGCTACGTGAGGCGACGCATCTGCGGGGCCGTAAAAATAGACCTGTCCTTGCGCCAAAGCGGCGCAAGCCTCTATCGCCGTGAAGCTTGCGCCGCCTTGATTGTCCCGGTTCAGGGCCGACAACCGAGTCCGCTTGCTTTCAGTAATCGCCGTCACGTTCGGCACTGCCACAAGCTCTTCGAGTGGACGCGGGCTTTGTTTCTGAGAAACGAAGAATTCTCTCGCTGGTCTTTAGCTTACCGGACGAGTCCCCCCACAGGCGGGGCGCGCTCGCCCACTTTGCTTCTCCCGTCCTCCGCTTTAGCGACGCAGGCCGAGACGGCTGACGACCTCGTGATAACGCTCTATGTCTTTGCTCTTGAGGTAATCCAGCATGCTTCTGCGCTGCGAGACCATCTTAAGCAGGCCGCGCCGCGAATGGTTATCTTTCTTGTGCGTCTTGAAATGCTCGGTCAGCTCGTTTATGCGCTGGCTGAGCAGAGCGATCTGCACTTGTGGCGACCCGGTATCCGCCTCATGCGTGCGGAATTCCGAGACGATTCTCTCTTTGTCTTCTTTTGCTAACGACACTGCTTTCGATGATCCTCCCAGACCGCAGTCACCCGCACCCCCCCAAAAGGGCACGGTAACCGCTAAAGTTAAAATACACTGCAATTTAACATGGCCCTCGGCGGGCTGTCCAGCGGGGGCGTCGGGCGCGCGTGTGAGCGCGCACGGCGGGTGTCGCCCGAAATGAAGCGCCGAACCGCCGGGGGGCGAGCTTTGTAAAGCATCGGCTGTGCCCTGTGAAGCGTCGGCTCGTGGCTCACTCGACGCCCTCGATAGGCCAGGGGCGGCCTACGAACTCCAGGTGTAGGCGAGTGATGCCGTCCGCGCCCCGGCGGCGGGCGCGCACCACGGCGCTGACCGTGTGATACTGGGAGCTTCTGAGGCGCACGAAGTCGCCCTCTTCGACATCCAGCGTGGTATAGATGGCCGCCCCGTGGCGGCTGATGTTCTCCGTAACGGTCTGTTCGCCGGCGGCGACCTCTCCTTTGTAATCCAGCACCTCGACCATGACTTCGACGGCGGCGCTCAAGCGCGTCTCCTTGCGCCGCTCCTTCTGTAGAACTTTCGGCGCGTCGCCCGAGAAGAGGCGCAGCCGCCACATACCATCCTGGCCTGGGTCTGGCTCGACCGTATAGAGCGTGGTCGGGTCTTTTTCGTAGGTCGCTGGCGGGCGCTTGCCCACGAAGGCGACGCCCGCCTCGAAACTAGAGGCCGCCAGCTCGCCCTCTTCCTTGAGCGCCGTCACGTGGCGCACGACGCCCCAGACCAGGTACTGCTGCTCCGTAAAGTCGTAGCAGCGCATCTGTCGCGGCAGCGCCATCGTCAAGCGCAGGAGCTGGCCCCAGAGGATAGGCCGTTTCAGACGCAGTCGAGCGCCGAACGGCGTCACGTCAATCAGGCGCGTCATCTCCGACCACTCGTAGCCGGAGCTGTCGCGCCCCTTGACCTGTACCGGCAGCGCCAGCTTCAGGCGCTCGCGCAAGCGCCTGGATTTTCCATCAAACGTCATCCTGTGCCTCAGACGGGCCGCACCCTAAGAGCGTATCTCTTTCGAGAACAGGCGAGCGATCAATAGATGTTTAAGGCTTCTGCCGTATACTTTCAACTATTTTCTGATACTCGGGCTCTTTGCGCAGCGGTTCGAGCGCCTCGCTGCTGTTGAGTAGGGCGAGGTCCGTGAACCCTTTTTCGACGGCCCGCCGCAGGGCCTCAAGCGCTCTCTTCTTCTCTCCGTTCAGGGCGTAGGCGTTGGCCAGCTCATACATAATGTAAGGGTTGTTCTGCGCGATCTCCGCCGCTGCCTCCAGGTTGAAGACGGCGGCCGCGTAATCCTTGCGGCGCTCGATAATGCTCATGGCGCTCTCGAAGTAGAACGCAAAGAGACCGTTCAACGTGCGGCGGGCGATGCGTCGCTCTATGCTATCGGCCGGCTCTTTGGACTTCTTCCTTAAATCGCCGAGGACTCTGGTGAAATCCGCGTGGGCCTGCGCGCGCTGCTCCAAATCTTTGCGTTTTTCCTGGTAAGCGCGCAGCTCGCCCTCAAGCATCTGCTGTCGCTTGATCTGCTCTTTATCCTCTTTGATCGCCTTTCGGACTTCTGCGGTCTCCTTCAGCCGGGCCGCCCTCCGCTCGAACTCCGAGACATCGCGCAGGCCGCGAAAATCCTCCGCCAGCGCGTTATAAGCGACGTAGGCATCGTATCCCGTTTGCTCGCTCTCGGCGCGCTGCGCCGCCTCCACACTACGCTTCCATAACTCTTCGACCAGCGCTTCGTCCCTGGGTCGCGTTCCGGCCTTGATCGCCTGAAGCTCCATCCATTCGACGGCGCGCGTACAGATTTCCTTCGGAGCCCACTGGTGTCTGCCCTCGAACACGGCGACGCGATGAGGAATCTTGATAAGGTTAAGCACCTGGTCCAGATTTCTCAGCTCCCCGAAGTTGAAATCATCAGTCCCGATAGTGCCGTAGAAGATAAAATGTATGGACGAGGCGGGAGTAGAGGCCGTGGGAGTGATCTGCTCGTGGAATCCGGCCCCGTGGCCTATGACGCCGGCCACGCAGCCATCGCACAGGTAGGCGGCCCAGGCCGCCACGCGCGCCCCGCCCGAAAACCCGGTCGTGTAAACTCGCTTATCATCGATGCGGAAACGCGCATGCGTATCTTCCCACAGCGCCTTCGTAGCATCTACGGACTTCTGTATCGAGCCGTTTTTTGAGACCAGCGAACCGGCAACGATCCAGCCGTACTTCTCCGCCGCTTCCTGAAAACGCTCGACCGGAATCCGGCCTTGAGCGTCGGGGGCGAAAGCGTACAGAATGGGCCAACGTTTTTCAGGCGTATAGCCGGAGGGAAGATAAAGCGCGTAGCTCTGCTCGGCGTTGGCCTTGCAGACTACCTTTTCGATGATACGCCCCCGCGCAAACTCTGCCTCCTGAGCGCCGTCGGCCAGAGAAGCCAGGATGAGTATGAATGCGACGGAGAACCCTGCTAGTGCAGGCGGTCTGCGCATGATTCGCTCTCACTTTCTTGTAAAAGTTTGTGCGCCCTGCTGCGGGCCCTGCCGGTTACGCCTCTTCTGATGACATATCGAGGCGCAAGGATGTTCGGGCACGAATCCTCGTAGATCGCTCCAAATATTCGGATGCGGAAAGCGGCGCGCGCGCGTGCATGGCCGGGCGATTGTCTGCTACCATCGGCGGCGGCAGCTTCGGGCATCAAGCCGGGCGAAAGAAGACAAATGGCGAATCAACAAAAACGCATACTGATCGTGGGCGGCGGCTTCGGCGGCGTCTTCACGGCGCTGGAGCTGGCGGGCGAGGCTGAAGTCACGCTCGTCAGCGCCGAAGACCATTTTCTTTTCACGCCGATGCTCTACGAGTATCTGAGCGGCGAGGTAGAGGCCTGGCACATCGCGCCTCCCTTCAAGGAGCTGCTCGACGACCGCGTGCGAGTCATTCGCGGCGAAGTGACTGGCATAGACATTGAGGCGCGCGAGGCGAGCATAGGAGGGCGCGAGTCTCGCCTCGCCTATGACGTGCTGGTGCTGGCGGTCGGCGGCATAACCAATTACGCGGGCGTCGAGGGCGCTCTGGAACATGCGATGCCGTTTCGTAAGATCGCGCACGCGGACGCGCTGCGCCGCCGTATGGTCGAGGCGCTTGACCGCGTGCCGCCAGACCTCGCACCGCAGGACGCGCGCCGCGCCTTGACCTTTGCCGTCGTCGGCGCTGGCGCAAGCGGCGTAGAGCTTTCGACCAAGATGGCAGACCTCCTGCGCGATGCCTTCGCGCGGCGAGCGCTACGCGGCGAGCCCCGCGTCATAGTGATAGAGATGGGCGACCAGGTCGTGCCCGGCATGGGCGACGAGATCCGAGCCTTTGTCGAGGATGCCTTGAAAGAATCTCGCGTCGAAGTCTACACGCGCACGCGCGTGCGCAGTGTGACGGCGACCGCGTTGACCTTTGAGCACGACGGCGAGCAGACCGAGATGGAGGCGGCGGCAGTGGTCTGGACGGGCGGCGTGCGCATCAATCCGCTGATTGAAAAGCTGGAGCTTGAGAAGGAGCGGCGCGGGTTGCTCGTCGTCGAGCCGACGCTTCAGGCGCGCGGTCATGAAGAGGTCTTCGCGCTCGGCGACATAGCGTTTTTTCCTGACGCGAGCCCGCAGCTGGCGGGCACGGCGCAGCTCGCTTTACAGGAGGCAGGGCTGGTCGCCGGTAATATCAAGGCGCTATTCGCGGGGCGAGAGCTGCGCACGAAACATTTCCAGGAGCTGGGTGAAGCGCTCAGCCTCGGCACGGAACACGCGGCCGTGCTGGCGGGCGGCAAGGCGTTCGGCGGCGCGCTCGCACGCCAGGCGCGCTTTACGCTCTACACTGCGCGTCTTCCGACCTGGCATCACCGCCTGAGAGTCGGCGCAAGCTGGTTCTTCGGCGGCACAGCGCCGAGACCCTTGCAGCCCCTCGGCCTCAATCGTTAAGCAGGGGCAGGGGGCCAGGGGTCAGGTGTCAGTCAAAAGCAGTTCTTTACCGGCCCCTGAACCCCCGGCCCCCGACCCCCGCTGTTGTCAGGCTGGAAATGCCTTGGCGAGTTGATGTAGAGTAATCGCCCATCGCGTGCTGATCGAAAACGTTCGCCGGAGTAAAAGAGATGATCTGCTCGAACTGCGGCTCGGAGATACCTTTAAACGAGCGGTTCTGCCGTAACTGCGGCCACGAGGCTGTACCGCTCGCCGCCACAATCCACGCCGGGGGGCCGCCGACCCTGCGCGCCGATACGCCGACCCCGTCCCATCGAGGCGCTGCCGCCGAGACGGCCCAGATGTGGGCGGCTCCCTCGACAGGGCCTTTCTCCGCCCCGCTCAGCCCCCCTAGCCCACGGCGCAGCTCGCTTCTGCTTCCCGTTATGGTCGGTCTGGTCGTCGTCGTCCTGGTTGTCGGCGGTGCGCTCGCCTACTTTCTCTTGCGCGACACGGACGGAGGGGAAACGGCGAATAGAAGAGGAGGGCCATCTGGGACGGGCGAGTTGCCAGACCACTTCGGCATCTTCCTGCGCGACGGCGACACGCTGACGGAACTGCGCCGCATGGATTTTAGCGATGCCATCAAGGGGCGCGATGCGATGTTGGGCGACGCGACGCTGCCGCGCGCCGAAGCCATGCCGACGCTCATTCTCTACGCGGAGGCGCAGGATATTCCGACCTCGGAGCTGAAGCTGGTTCAATTGGATGGGATCGACCCGAGCGGCAGCGTGCGCTACTGGCCGTTTCAGGTCTCGCCCATAGAGGGCGGACGCCGTGGCATGAAGCAGATCAAAGTGCCGGGCGGGCTCGCCAGCGGCAAATATGCCCTCGCGCTGCTGAAGGATTATCTGAACGAAGGCAATCATAAGTTTTGGCCGTTTCAGGTCAGCGAAGGTGCGCCCGCGCCGAGCGCCTCGCCGCAGGTGGCAAAGATGCAGGTCAAGACCGGCACGACGACGCCAACAGCGACGCCGACGCCGCCCCCGTCTACGGAGGCCAGAACCTTACCGCCGCCGCCACCGACGACGGCGAACACTTCGGGCGGGAGGCTCGCCTACTGCAATGATGACAACGTGGTCTTGCGCGCGTCGCCGAGCCTTACGGGTGCGAAGGTCAATAAGCTGATGCGCGGGCAGCGGCTATGGGTGATCGGAAAATCGGATAACAAGTCGTCCTGGGGCGGAATCACCTCGGACTGGACGCGCGTGCAGCTTTACGACAGGTCGCAGACCGGCTGGGTCTTCAGTCCATTCATCTCCTACTGAGGCTCACTCTCGCGTGCGCGCGAGAGTGAGGTTTCTACCCCATTAAAGATAAATGCAGCCATCAGCACAAGGCGCAGGCAGACTCCTGCAAGTGATCTTGAAGCGCTTGGCGGCGGCGCTCGCGGTCTCGCTGCTTAGCCTCGGCGCGTCCTGTGGGATCAAGGAGAAGGGCGGCAACAATTCCAACGCGAATAAATCAAGTAAGAACCAGCGCGGCGCGACCGATCAAAAGTTCACGGCGAGCTTGCCGCCGGCGCTTGTCCTGCCGGACGAAGGAGACGAGGTCGGACGGCGCGTGCTGAAAGATTACGGCGCGATGTTCGTGGCGCGCGGCGGCGTTGTGCCGCCGCCCGTCATAGTCTTCGCCGACGAGGCGGCGGTCAGAGAGTGGCAGGCCGGCGTCAGAACCACGCGCGCGGAGCTGGGCGGAATCAATATCGAGCTGCAATCGGCGGCGATGACGGCCCTGATGGAGGCGCGCACCGAAGCGCAGGCCGCCAAGCTGGAGATTACGCCGCGCGGCGCGGACGCCGGAAAGCGCACGTATGAAGAGACAGTCAAGCTCTGGCGGAGCCGCGTCGGCCCCGGACTCAACCATTGGGTCGGCGAAGGAAGGCTGGACAAGCAGGAGGCCGCGCGCATCTCTTCGCTCAGCCCGCGCGAACAGATTCCCGAAATACTACGCCTCGAAGACGAGGGGCTTTACTTCAGCACGGACTTCAAGAAATCCATACTCTACTCGGTGGCCGCGCCCGGCACATCGCAGCATCTCTCCATGCTCGCCTTCGATGTCAGAGAACACGATAACCCGAGCGTGCGAGCGATCCTCGCACGCCACGGCTGGTTCCAAACCATCACCTCCGACGCGCCCCACTTCACATACCTCGGCGTCGAGGAAGACCAGCTCGCCGATCTCGGATTGAAAAGAGTGACAAACGGCGGGCGCGCGTTCTGGATTCCAGACCTATGAAAAGGCAGAAGGCAAAAGGTAAAAGAAAAAGTCAGGCCGCAAACCACACTTGATTAAAGATTGGTTTGCGGCCGACCTTTTGCCTTCTGTCTGTTTCCTTTCAGGAAACAGTTGCGGCTTCGCATGAATCGAGCACGGGCGCTTCCGCGTCTTCGTGCGCGGCTGAGGCGGCTTCGCCAAGGTAGGGACGGCCGGTTGCGATGGCCTCGAAGTATTCGGCGATGCGGTCCAGAACCTCCGCGACCGAGTGCGAGTGGTAGATAGAGGTGCGAAAGAGCGCGCCGCCCTGTAGACCGCGCGTGAATTGCCCCGCCAGCTGTTTCATGCGACCGATGGCGGCCAGCTCCGGCATCTCTTCGCGCAGCATATCGAAGTATTCGAGCAGCAGGGCGCGCTTATCTTCGAGCGTCGGCTGAAAAATCTCCCGTCCCGCGAGCCTATCTTCGATCTGGCGAAAGATCCAGGGATTAGCCATCGCGCCGCGCCCGATCAGGATGCCGTCGCAATTCGTCTCGCGCCAGCGCGCGAGCGCTCCCTCGATGGTCGTCACATCGCCGCTGC
>DASQYE010000604.1:0-5116 GCA_035639355.1 Pyrinomonadaceae bacterium | reverse complement strand
AAGCGGCTGCTCATCTCCGATATTATTATCAGGACGTGCGAAGCGATGGCGGAGCTTTTCATCATCATCTACGCGACCAATATTATCGGCATCAGCATTGCGCAGTACGGCGTTCTGGTCGCCATACAGATGACGACCGCGATCATCGTCTACGTCCCGGCGGCGAAGATCGCAGACCGCATAGGTCGCAAGCCGTTCGTCATAGCCACCTTCGCCTGCTTCGCCCTCTATCCGGCGGCGGTCGTCGTCGCACACTCTTTCCAGACGCTCGTTCCGGCCTTCATCATCGGCGGCTTGCGCGAGATCGGCGAGCCCTCGCGCAAGGCCATGATAGTGGATTTCGCCGAGCCGCACCTGCGCGCGCGCACCGTCGGCCTCTATTACCTGATACGCAGTCTTTCGATCACGCCCGCCGCCTTCATCGGCGGACTGCTCTGGAAGATAGCGCCGCCCACGCCCTTCATCACCGCCGCCCTAATCGGCATCATCGGCATGATCGTCTTCGCCGCGACCGTCGAGGAACGCTATGCGAGTTAGAGACGGCGACTGTCTCTGTAGAAAGTCCTCTTCAAACTGATCCTTCTAAGAGGCTATAAACGACCCGGCGATACAGGCCAGCATAAATTTGGCTCATCACATTAAAGCGGGTGCTGAAATGTAGTAGTATAAGGCGCGTCCGGCACGAACGATCATCTCCCTTAACACGCGAGCAGCCGAATTCGATGCAGCCTTTCCATCGCTCTAAATTGATCGCACTTCTGATCGCGGGCGCGCTCACGGCCCTGCCCACGCTGCGGGCGCAGGGGCCGCCCCCCTCAGAGCAGACGCGACCACGCCGCGCACGCGACCCGGCACTCCCGCCGACGACGCCCGCGCCAGCTCAAACAGAGACGACTCGTTTGAGCGTCGAGCCGGTCATGCGCATCGGCCTGGCGACAGACGTGGGCTCTGTCAACATCTCCACGAGCGGGCGATTGGTGGGCGTGACGGAGGAGGCGGGCGCTCCGGCTCCGCTCGCCGTCTCGCGCGTGCGCATAGAGGCGCGCTCGCTTGCTCCTCCTCCTCTACCGCCCGCGAACGTCGCTTCAAGCTTTCGCGTCGAGATTGCGGGCGCGGCGACGCGCGTCGATGCGGAGCGCGCCGCCGGTGAGATACGCGAGCGCACAGGCGAAGCGTCCGAGGTAGGCTTCGACGTGGCGACGAACACCTGGCGTATACGCACAGGCAAGCCGGGCGTGCGCGCAGAGGCGGAAGAACTTCGCGCGCGTCTTGAAGAGGCGGGCTTCGCCAACGCCCGCATCGTGGACGCGCGGAGCGCAACCCAGCCCCCAGCCCAGACTTCACAGAGCGCGCGTATCATCTCGCCCGCACCTCCCATAGCCGGCCCTTCATCCTCCTCTACTGTGCGGGCGGTCTCGCGCGCCAGTGTTCCGACGCGCGAGCTGGTCGCCTATGCAGCGCCGGGCCGCTCCCTGCTGCTCAGCTCGCGCGCGCCCGTCACGTTCGCGTCCGACGACGAGCGCAACGCTCCCGTCCGCTTCAACGAAAAGTCTTATCGAGGACGGCTGGAAGTTTTCGCCACGGCGGGCGGCGCGCTAACGGTCGTCAACGTCGTCGGGCTGGAAGACTACGTGCGCGGCGTCGTGCCGAACGAGCTTTCGCCCGGCGGCTACGGGGCCATAGAGGCTTTGAAGGCGCAGGCCGTGGCCGCCCGCACCTATGCCGTCAAGAATCGCAATCAGTTCGCTTCGCAGGGCTTCGATCTGCTGCCGACCACGCGCTCGCAGGTCTACGGCGGACTCTCTACGGAGCACCCGCTCTCGACGCGCGCCGTGGACGAGACGCGCGGAATGGTCGCCACCTACAGGGGCGAGCCGATCAACGCGCTCTACACCTCCACGTGCGGGGGCCGCACGGAGAACGTAGAGAACATCTTCAACGAGGCCACTCCGTACTTGCGCGGGCGCGAATGCGCCGTCGAAGGCCGCGCTCACTTCGCGCCTTTCACCGTCAAAACGTCGCGCGAGCCTCCCGACATACGCGAAGAACAGAACACGGCGCTGGCGCGTGACGTGGCTATCCTGGCCGTCAACGACTTTCCGCTCAACGCCTCTTCGCGCATCACGGACGCATGGCTCGCGGCGGCCGTAACGGCCACAGAGGTGCGTAACTGGATGACGACGGTCGCGCGCCTCTCGCGCCAGCAGAGCGTGCCGGTCGTAACGGAAGACGCGACACGCCCGCCTGGCTTCAGCACGGCGCTGGTCGCGGCCGTCTACGGCCCTGCCTACGCAGATACTTTATTGAACGACGCCGATGTGGAATACCTGCTGGCGGCGCGCGACGCGGGCGACATTCCGGCGCGCAATCGTGCGGACGTTGCGCTGCTCCTGCGCGACGGCCATCTGACGCTCTACCCGGAGGCGAGCCTGCGCGCGCGCGATGTGATGACGCGTGCCCGCGCCATTCATACGGTCGCGCGCCTGCTCGAAGCGCGCGGCATTCTTCAACTGCAAAAGGGGACGACGAAGCCTACCGTCGGTGAGGCATTGATCCTGCGCTCGGCTACAAGGGGGCGCGATCAGCCGGTTAGCGTGACGAGCGACGCCTATCTGTTTCGCGCTCTGGGCGAGGGCTTTTACCAGATGCGCTCGGTGGCGCTAGTCGGGGGCGAGCCCGTTACTTTTCATCTCAACCGTGGCGGGCAGGTCGATTACCTGGAAGTCCGTCCGGCTCCGAACGGCGCGGCCGCAGACCGCTTTTCGCCCTTCACCAACTGGACTGTGTCGCTCACGGTCGCGGAGGCCCGCTCGCGCCTGTCGCGCTGGGCCAACCGCATAGGAGCGTTGACGGACTTGCGCATCGCCGCTCGCGGCTGGTCGCGCCGCGTCACCGACCTCGAGATCGTCGGCACTGAGGGGTCGAATCACCTGCGCGGCGGGCGTATTCGCTCCGCACTGGGATTGCGCGAACAACTCTTCGTCATCGAGCGCCGCTATGACGAGACGGGCCGCGTCACGGGCTTTCAGCTCACGGGTCGCGGCTGGGGCCACGGCGTAGGGCTCTGCCAGGTCGGGGCTTACGGGATGGCCCGCGCCGGGCTCAGCTACGATAAGATTCTGAAGGCTTACTACACGGGCATAGACGTGACGAAGCTCTATTAAAAGAAAGAGGATCGCTTCAGATGAAGGATACAGGCTCAGACGCGCCCGTCACTCTTTACGTAGTGCCGGACTGCCCCCTGTGCGCGAGCGCGCGGCGGTGGCTTGAGCGGCACGGCATCGAATACTTGGAGCGCGACGTGGCCAATGATTTCGGGGCGCTTAGGGCGATGCACAGGTTGACCAGGCAGCGACTCGTGCCGGTTTTTGAAGCGAATGGGCGCGCGCTCGTTCGCCCCCTCGAAGAGGAACTGTCTAAGCTTCTGCTATAAACCTGATGCGTTTCTCCCGTGCACAAATCACCGGCGCGCTCGCGCTGCTCCTACTGCTCTGGCTGGTGGCCCTTATTCGTTTGCTCTACACCCGCGCGTGACTCCTTCCGATCAGCAAAAGCGTCCCGTCATAGCCGTCGTCGGCCCGACCGCCTCCGGCAAGAGCGCGCTCGGCATAGAGATGGCCCTGCGCCTGGACGGCGAGATAGTCAACTGCGATTCCGTGCAGGTCTATAGAGAAATAGAGATCGCGACCGCTAAGACCCCTTTGGACGAGCGGCGAGGCGTGCCGCATCACCTGATCGATTTCGTTTCGCCGCAGGTAAATTACACGGCGGGCGAGTGGGCGCGGGCCGCCGCGCGTAAGATCGAAGATATCGAAGCGCGCGGGCGCACGGCGCTCGTCGTCGGCGGCACGGGCTTTTATCTTCGCGCGCTGCGCAGGCCCTTCTTCCCCAGCCCGCCCACGGACGAGACTCTGCGGCGACGCCTCACCGAGCTTAGAGAGCGGCGCGGCGCGCTTCATCTACACAATTTACTGCGGCGCGTTGACCCACAGGCGGCGTCCCGCCTGCACGAGCGCGACTGGCCGCGCGTGCAGCGCGCCCTCGAAGTCCGGTTTCAGACCGGGAGGCCCATCTCTATGCAGTTGGAGGGGCGCGCGGGCGCTCACGAGAGCGCCGCACGGCTTCGCGTCATCGCGCTCTCGCCGCCGCGCGCTGAGCTTTACGCACGAATCAACGAACGCACGGAGGCGCACTTCGCCGCCGGGCTCGTCGATGAAGTAAGGGGTCTGTTGGAGCGCGGCTTTCCGCCCGACTCGAACGCGCTCGGCGCGCATGGCTATCGTCGCGTCGTCGAATATCTGCGGGGCGAGCGCAGCCTGGCCGAGGCGGTCGAACAGACGAAACTGGACGTGCGCCACTATGCCAAGCGGCAATTGACCTGGTTTCGGCGCGAGCCGGGCGTGCAATGGTTCGACGGCTTCGGCGACGACCCGCGCCTTCAGCAGCTTGTGTTAAAGGCAGTGACATAAAGGCAGTGACAAGTGACGAGTGACGAGTGACGAGATAAAAACGCGTTCCGGGCTCTTCCCTAGTCCCTGGTCGCCCGGTCGCTTGTCACTGTAGTAGGCGTGGTGTACTCTGATATTATCCTAGCTCTGTATCTTTATTACCCGACCGGAGACAATGGTGGATTCAAGGCCTACACCGCAGAATATCCAGGATGCGTTTTTGAATACGGCGCGTCGTGAGCGCAGCACCGTTACGATTTACCTGCTGCATGGCGCGAAGCTTTCCGGGCGGATAAAGAGCTTCGATAAGTTTTCGGTGCTGTTGGAATCCGGCTCGCAGGAGCAGTTGATCTTCAAGCACGCCATCTCAACAATCGTTCACGCGCGGCGCGGCAGCGGCGATCTGCGCGGCTCACAGCCGCCGCAGGGCGTGCCGTCGCCGCCCGAACCGCCCGCCGACCCGACGAATTCCGCCAGCTCTTGAGGCTTTTCTCGCTCTCTGCAAAAATTTTCGATCAATCTTAGAGGAGACGGTGGCCGGCGCTTTTATCACCTTCGAGGGCATTGACGGGAGTGGGAAATCCACGCAGCTGCGTATGCTCGCGAGCGTGCTGCGCCTGCGCGGCTTTGAGGTCGTGGCGACGCGCGAGCCCGGCGGCACGCCGCTC
>DASQYE010000603.1:0-7053 GCA_035639355.1 Pyrinomonadaceae bacterium | reverse complement strand
CGCCTCCTTGTCCACCCGTCAGGAGAGTGCCGCCGACGACGACCGCCGCGATCGCATCCAATTCCCAGCCCGTACCCGCGACGGGCTGGCCCGCGCCGAGGCGCGAGGCCAGGATGACGCCCGCGAGCCCGGCCAGCGCGCCGCTCAAGGCGTAGACCCCCAGCGTCACCCGCCCGACGTTCAGCCCCATCAGTCGCGCCGCCTCCTCATTATCGCCGAGCGAGTAGACGTGACGACCAAACCGCGTGTGATTGAGCACGAGCCAGCCGACGGCGTAGGCTACGAGAAGGACGACGACCGGAATCGGTATGGGCCCAAGCTTGCCCTGCCCTAGCCAGGTAAAAGTCTCCGACAGTTTGTCCACGCGCACGGATTCCTCGCCCGTGGCCGCGAGCGCAAGCCCACGCGCTGCGATCATCATCGCCAGCGTGACGATGAAGGGCTGGATGCGCGCCTTGGCGATCACCACTCCGTTGACGAGGCCGAGCACGGTCGTGAAAGCGACGGCCGCCAGCACGGCCAGGAGCATCCCGCGCCCCGCCAGGTTGGCCGCGATGACGCCCGCGACGGCCAGCAGCGACCCGACCGATAGATCGATGCCCCCAGTTAGAATCACGAACGTCATGCCGAGCGCAACCAGCCCGAGCATACTGTTCTGGCGCAGCACGTTCAGAAGGTTTCTCTCCGTGAGAAAATCCTCGTAGCGTGTGGTGGCCAGGACGCAGACGACTACGAGCGCGAGCAGAGCGCCCTGTCGCTGGATGAAGGATGCCGCTCTGGCCCTAAAGACTCTGCCGCGCGTCGAACCCCGTTCGTCAATGGTTGTCGTTGCCTGGCTCATGGCTTCTCCACAATTTTTTAGGCGACCTTCGGGCGCTGAATGTAGACGGCGATGAGGATGATGGCCGCCTTCAGGACGAGCGACCAGGAGAACGGAATCAGCAGCATGTTGAAGCTCGTTGCGATCACCTGCATAATCAACGCGCCGATCAGCGTGCCCGTCACTGTTGCGCGACCGCCCGTCAGGGGCGTGCCGCCGACGACGACCGCCGCGATCGCGTCCAACTCTATGTAGAGCCCGACCTTCGCCGCGTCGCTCGCTCCCAGACGGGCCGTCTCGATCAACCCGGCAAGGCCCGCCAGCAACCCGCTCAAGGCATAGACCATTATCTTCGTCCGGTGAATCTTGATACCGGCGAGACGCGCCGCCGCCTCGTTACCGCCTACCGCCACTACGTAGCGCCCGAAACTCGTCATCCGCATAATGAAGATGGCAAGGGCTACCACCAGGATCATCACCAGCACCTGGAACGGCATGGGCCCGGCGTAGCCCTTGCCCAGGTATTCAAAAGTCGGATTGCTGAATGGGATCAGCTGCCCGCCGTTGCTAATCACCTGAGCGATGCCGCGCCCGGCTATAAGCAGCGCGAGCGTGACGATGATCGGCTGAATACGAAAGCCCGTGATGAGCGCGCCGTTGAAAGCGCCCACGCCGAGCGCGACGGCCAGGGCCAGCAGGATCGCCACGCCCACGCCCCTGTCAAGATTCGTCGCCGCGAGCGCCGATGCGATGGCCATCACGGAGCCGACCGACAGATCGATGCCGCCCGTAGCGATCACCAGGGTCATCCCGACGGCGACCAGCATCGTCGGCGCGACCTGCAAAAGGATGTTCCAGAAGTTGCTCCAGGCGGCGAAGTTCGGCGTGAAGATCACGTTGAGCAGGACGAGCAGGACGAGGGCGATGAGCGCGCCGTAGGTGGGCCCGAGCGCGGCGAGCCCCGAAAGCAGACCCGTTTTAGCCTTAACGCTATTGATCTCCGTGGCGTTCTGCATGGCTCACACTCCCTCGTCTTGTGTCTTCGTCGCAAGCTGTTCGGTCGTCGCGCTCCCCTCGGCCATCGCGCGTATGATGGAGTCCTGCGAAATCTCCTTGCCGCGCAGCTCCGCCACGCGCTCTCCGTCGCGCATGACTATCACGCGCGAGCTTCCCTCGACCAGCTCCTCCAGCTCCGACGAGATCATCAACACGCCCAGGCCAGACGCGGCCAGCTCGTTGATGAGCGCCTGTATCTCTCCCTTAGCGCCGATGTCTATGCCGCGCGTAGGCTCGTCCAGAATCAGAAACTTGGGATTCTTGCAGAGCCAGCGCGCCAGCAAGACCTTCTGTTGATTCCCGCCCGAAAGCTCTCGAATCTTCTGGTCGGGCCCGGCCGTCTTAATCCCCAGTCGCTTGATGAAGCGCTCTACGATCTCCTGCTGGCGCGCGCGCGAGACGATGCCGAAGCGTGTCAGCACGGGCAGGGCCGCGAGCGTCAGGTTCTCGCGTACGGAGAGCTCTGGAATGATGCCTTCGGCCTTGCGGTCTTCGGAGAGGAAGGCGAGCCCCGCATCTATGGCGTCGCCGGGCGCGCGCAATCGCAAGGGCTTTCCTTCCAGATAGACTTCGCCCGCTTCGATCTTGTCCGCGCCGAAAATTGCGCGGGCCGTCTCCGTCCGCCCGGAGCCGAGGAGTCCGGCCACGCCCACGATCTCGCCCCGGCCCGCCTCGACCGTCACGTGATTGAGCTTTCGCCCGCGCTTCAGATTTTCGGCTCTCAGAAGCGGCTCTTGCGTTCCGCGCGCGGCTGCTGCCTCGTGGTGCTCGAAGGCCGTCGTGCCCTGCCGCAGCTCGTCGCGTTGCTTGCCGAGCATAAGGCAGACCAGATCAATCTTTTCAAGATTGGCGAGCGCGTGGGTCGCCACGAACTTGCCGTCGCGCAGGATTGTCACGCGGTCGCAGACCGTGTACAGCTCGTCGAAGCGATGGCTGATGTAGACGACAGCCGTCCCCTCCGCCTTGAGCCGTCGAATTACGTCGTAGAGGATAGAGACCTCGTGCTCGGTCAAGGAGCTGGTCGGCTCGTCCAGGACGACGACCTTGGCGTTGAAGGAGACGCCGCGAGCGATGGCGACCATCTGGCGGAGCGCTATGTTCAGGCTGCCGAGCGTCGCGCGCGGATCGATCTCAAGACCCAGCCTTTCCAGGAGCGCGCGAGCGTCCGCGTTCATACGCTTCCAATCTATCAGACCGAAACGGCGCGGCTCTCGCCCCAGGTAGATATTTTCCGCCACGGTGCGAAAGGCCAGAAGGTTTACTTCCTGGTAAACGGCGACGACGCCCGCGCTTTGCGCCTCTTCCGGCGAGCGAAACTCCACCTCGCGGCCTTCGAGCCACATCCGGCCCCCGTCGCGCTGGTAAGCCCCCGTCATGATCTTAATCAAGGTCGATTTGCCCGCGCCGTTCTCACCTACGAGCGCGTGAACCTCGCCGCGCTCAAGCGTGAGATCGACGCCCGCGAGCGCCGTGACGCCCGAAAAACTCTTCGTGATGGACTCCATACGGAGCAGCGGCTCTGCTGTCGTTGTGCTCATAAGAATAGGTGCCGGGGGTCGGGTCAGGGGCCGGGGAAGAAGGGGCGGGCGACTTTCGTCTTTTACCGACCCCCGACCCCTGACCCCTGCTTTTAATATGCCTCGTTGACGAACTGTTGGGCATTGCTCGCGTCGAAGAAGCGGTCTTCCAGGATGATCTTCGGCGGTATCTGCTCGCCGCGCAGGAATTTTTCCAGCGTGTCGAAGGCCAGCGGGCCGAAGCGCGGGTTGGACTCGACCGTGACGTTCATCTCGCCACGAATGATTGCTTCGAGCGCAGACTTCTGGCCGTCGATCGAGACGATCAGGATGTCCTTGCCGGGATTCAGGCCCGCGCTCTTCAAAGCCTGTATTGCGCCCAGGGCCATCTCGTCGTTATGAGCGTAGACGGCAGTGATCTCTTTGCCTTTGGCCTGAATGATATTCTCCATGACCCTCTGCCCGTTGGCGCGTGTGAAATCTCCCGTCTGCGAAGCGATGATCTTCATTTCCGGGTGCTTGTTGATGACCTCCATGAAACCCTGCGAGCGGTCGCGCGCCACGCTTGCTCCGGCCGTCCCCGTCAGCTCTACGATTCCGGCCTTACCGTTGGTCTGCTTGGCGAGCCATTCGCCCGCGCGACGGCCCTGCTCTATAAAGTCGGAGCCCAAAAAGGCTACGTAGTCTTCGCCGGCCTTGCCGGCGGCGGCGCGGTCTATGAGAAAGACGGGGATCTTAGCCTCCTTCGCAGCCTTGAGTGCCGGGGCGAGCCCCTCGAACTCGCGCGGCGCGAGGAAGATGGCGTCCACGCCCTGCGCCACGAGGTCTTCGACATCCGCCACCTGCTTGGAGGTCTGCCCCTGCGCGTCCGTGACCCTGAGATCGAATTTGTCCGTGCGCTTCTGCGCTTCCGCGTTCATGCTATTAGTCTCTGCGATACGCCAGGGGCCGTTGTTCTCCATCTGCGAGAAGCCGACCACGGTTTTGGTCTTCTTCTTGGCGCAGCCCGGAAACGACACGACTAGAAGCGCGACGAGAACAAGCGTCCACGCGGCGACAAGCTTCACACTCTTAACGGAAGGTTTCATCTTTTATGCTCTCCAGATATTGAAGGTCTTATTGCGAGTTTAACAAATGGGCCCAGGTGGTATTCATTCTCAGCCAGTCGAAGCGAGCGGAAGCGCCCGGTGCCCCGCCCGCCGTCAGCGCCACGCGCACGCCCCTGTCCCACGGCGGCAAATAGCTGCCGTCCAACTCCTCGCCCACATTCGTCCAGTTTCGCCCGTCGCTGCTCACACTGAAGCGGTACAGGTGTCCGTCGCGCGCCGTCATGCGCAGGCGCAGCGCCGCGGCGGCGGGAGCATCGGAGCTTGAGACCACCTGATGCTGATTCTTCTCGCGCCGCCAGACCAGGACTTTCCCATCGCCGTAGGCGACGCCGAGCGCGTTCTCCGCATCGCCATAGGCGGAGAGCCCCGCGAGCGCACCCTGCTTAAGCCCGCGCGTGTCAAGGGTCGTTTCCGCCACGTAATCGCCCGCGCTCGTCGAGCGCGCTAGAATCGCGCCGAGCGGATTGCCCGCCTGTTCAGTCGTCGGCGCGAGCACCAGCCAGCCTGCGCGGCCCCTGCGCTCGAAGCTGATGACGGGTTCGTTCGCCTGCGGCCACTGCCAGCCCGTGGACAGGCGCGCGTGGAAGTCATCGCGGAACGAGTATCCTGCGCGCGGGTCTCCGGCCCTCAGGGGCGCAGCGGCCTCAGTACTTGGCCCCCTCCCGTCGTTGATCGTAGGCCAGCCGTCCGCTCCCCACTTCACCTCGTCGAGCAGACCCTGCCGGCCCACATAAACGAAATCCTTCGCGTGGTATGCATGATAGAGCAGGAAGTCGCGCCCGCGCGCGTCCGTCACGATTGTGCCGTGGCCGGGGCACTTCCACGTGTCGTTGCCCGCCAGTATAGGATTCCGAGGGTTCTTCTCCCAGGGGCCGAGGAGATTGCGCGCCCGCGCCACGCCCATCATGTAGTTGCACTCGCGCGCACAGCAGAAGTTGCCCGAGTAAAACATGTAGAACCAACCATTTTTGCGAATGACCGCCGGGCCTTCGACCAGATCGCCATAGGGCAGGGTCGCGTGCTTCTCCCAGGGCTCAGTGTTGCGTATTAGCTCGCGCCGCTCGCCCGTGAGGCGCATCCCGTCCGGCGAGAGAGGCTGGGCCCAGATCGGCGTGGGCTTGCTGACGCTGTTCCCGTCCTCCTTCCAGAGCAGGTAGCGCCTGCCACGCTCGTCCGTCACGGGGAAGCCGTCAATCGAGCCGACCTCCTGGCAGACGAGCGGGCCGTGATCCCTGTATGGTCCCTGCGGACGGCGCGACGTGGCGACCGCGACGCACAGCGGCCCGCCTTTTTTGCGAGCGACGTAATAGATGTAGAAGCGCCCGCGATACTGAGAAATCTCGGGAGCCCAGTAGCTGCCCACAGACCATTCCGGGCGCTTCTTAAAGATCGCGCCGACCAGCGTCCAGTTGACCAGGTCGCGCGAATGCAGCAGAGGAAACTCCGGAGCCCAGTCCGAAGAGGTCGCCGTCGCCCAGTAGTCCCGGCCCACACGTATGACGGACGGGTCTGGATAATCGCCCACGAGCCTGGGGTTGGTGTAGGCTGTCGGTCGGCTTTGCGCCGCAACATTGAGGCTACAGGCGCAGAGCAGTATGATCGCCAGCAGTGCTACGGCGCTCGAGCGTTCAGGAGTGCGTTCTCTCTTTCCCATCTTCTCTTTTGTCCTCGTTTCCCTCGATAACTTTTCTGCGACGAGCGGCCCGCCAGGGCCTTTGGCCCCGCGACGGCGACGCCTCGGCCGCCCGACCCCGTTCACGACAGGCGTCGCCAGCGTTCGCCCGCTCGTACAAAGGCGGTCGAGCTGCGCTCGACCAGATGCGTCGCTATGTGGACTTCGACGCCCTCACGTTCGGGATGGTCTATCGTCATCATCAAAGCCTCGACCACCTTTCGGCCGAGTTCCGTTCGCGGAAGGCTGACGGTCGTCAGCGGCGGATCGGTCAAGGCCGCGAACGCGATGTCGTCGAAACCTACGATGGAGATGTCGCGCGGGATGGAGAGGCCAAAGGCTCCGCACTCGCGCATTACGCCGAGCGCCATCATATCGTTAGCCGCCACCACGGCGGTCGGCAATTCCGGCGCGGCCAGAAAGCTTTGCGCCGCCCTTACCCCTCCGTCAAGCCTGAAGTCCCCCTCGTAGACGACGGGCGGCGGCCCTGCCGGAAGAAGACGCCGCACGGAATCGCGAAAGGCGTCGAGTCGTTTGACGGCCGAGCGCAGGCGCAAGGGGCCGCCGACATACGCGAAGCGACGGTGGCCGCGCTCGACCAGATGACGGACTGCCTCTTCGATGCCGACCTCGTAATCCACCACGACGTTGCTCATGCAGGTTCCCTTCGAGCCCAGATCGAGGAAGACGACCGAGATGTGACAACGCGCCAGCTCGTCTATGAGCACGGCATCCAACTCGGAGGTCATCAGGGCCACCCCGGCCACCTTGCGCTGGATAATGCGTCGCACGTAATGGAGCGTGCGCTCGGCCTCGTAGTCCGTGTTGAGCAGCAGCACATCGTAGCCGCGCTCGAAGGCTGCCGCTTCGATGCTTTTC
>DASQYE010000602.1:0-3270 GCA_035639355.1 Pyrinomonadaceae bacterium | reverse complement strand
CAGAGACGCTCTCCCGCCCTCTCCAACCGTTCGTAAAGGGAAGCGTCGCGCAGACGCTTGAGCGTCACGAGCCCGGCGGTCATCGCCAAGGGGTTTCCAGAAAGCGTCCCGGCCTGGTAGATGCTTCCGGCGGGCGCTATGTGCTCCATAATGTGGCGGCTCGCGCCGTATGCTCCGACTGGCAAACCGCCGCCGATGATCTTGCCGAGCGTGGTGATGTCGGGCATGACTTGATAAAGTTCCTGCGCCCCGCCGCGCGCGAGCCGGAAGCCCGTCATCACCTCGTCGAAGATCAAGAGCGCGCCCGCGCTTCGAGTCAACTCGCGCATCAGCTGCAAGTATCCTTCGCGCGGCGCGACGCAGCCCATGTTGCCGACGACGGGCTCCACGATCACCGCCGCCACATCGGCGTGTTCTTCGAAAACCTTTTCGAGCGCCGACGGATCATTAAAGGGAATGGTCAGAGTATTCGCCGCGAGCTGTGCGGGCACTCCGGGGCTGTCCGGCAGACCCAGGGTGGCGACGCCCGAACCGGCCTTGACCAGCAGGCTGTCACCGTGCCCGTGATAGCAGCCCTCGAACTTGACGAGCTTGGTGCGCCCCGTCACGCCGCGCGCCAGACGTATGGCGGACATCGTCGCCTCCGTGCCGCTGTTGACCATACGCACCATCTCGATCGACGGCACGGCGTCTATGATCTCCTCCGCGACTAAGACTTCCAGCTCGGTCGGCGCGCCGTAACTCGTCCCGCGCCCGAGAGCGTCATGCAACGCGTTCAGTACCTCGGCGTCGGCGTGGCCCAGTATCATGGGCCCCCAGGAGCCCACGTAATCTATGTAGGCGCGCCCGTCAACGTCTGTCATGGTCGCGCCCCGCGCGCTCTGTATGAAACGCGGAGTTCCGCCGACGCCCTTGAAGGCGCGCACGGGTGAA
This sequence comes from Pyrinomonadaceae bacterium, assembly GCA_035639355.1. Classification (GTDB taxonomy): domain Bacteria; phylum Acidobacteriota; class Blastocatellia; order Pyrinomonadales; family Pyrinomonadaceae; genus DASQYE01. The sequence goes on along the minus strand of DASQYE010000602.1, from coordinate 2,337 downwards.
TTGACGCCGCCGGGAATCAATTCGACGGCGCGCGCAAAGAGCTTCGTCGAGCGGTCGTGCTCGGTTTTCTGTGGTCGGCTCATAAAGGCTATTCTCTATTCGGCGCGCCCTTAAAAGCAAGAAGCGGCCGCCATGATAGCCGAAGTCATGGCGGCCGCTTCCAGAACGTAGCTAGCGAGCACGCCTCTCACTCGTCTCGCCGGACGCGAGGCGAGTGTGTGGGCGCGCGGTGCGATTACGCCTTGGGAATGTTCAGTTGTTGGCCCACCTGAATCATGTTCGGGTCTTTAATCTTGTCGCGGTTGGCGTAGAAGATACGCATGTACTCGTTGGCGTCCCCATAGAAATGCTTGCTGATCTTGGAGAGCGTATCGCCGGACTTGACCGTGTAGGTCTCGCCGCCAGCGCCGCCGCCGACGGCAGCGCCCTGCGCGCGACTCTCATCGACGCGAATGTCAGCCGTGATGTCGTCAAGGCTCGCGTTGACCAGCTTGACCTGATCCCAGAACTTGTTCTTGGCATCCTCGCTTGGTGCGACGCCCTTGATGAAGAGCTTGTCGTCCTGGACATGAAAATTCTCGAACTGGATGTGCTGTTGATCGGCAGTGTTCAGCACCGTCTGATACTTGTTCTTGAGCGTGTCGAAGCGCTGCTGTGTGTTGGGCTGCTGCTGCGCCTGTTCCGCGCCGCGCCCGAACATTTTGTCAAAAAGTCCCATCGCCTTTGTCTCCTATTCTTTCCTTACCGGATGAAGTTTCTGTTCCCCGGCCGCACGAAACGCTTGCCGGATGCGAAATTGCCTGAGAGAGTCCGTAGGTACTTGGACAGCAAGCGCCATACCAGCCTGATAAGGCCCGGTTTTTCGGATTTACCCGAAGTCCGGCTGTTCGCTATTAATCCATTCGACCGGCGACGAGGATCACGAAAATTTACAGCCTCACTAGAGCTTACAGCTGTTTTATCCGAAAACGCTTCGCCAGGGCCGTTCGAGCGCGCTGCCGAATAGAAACGCGCTCAGGGAAGGCCGCTCGTGCGAGCGGTCGTAGCCGACCAGCTCCGCGTAAGCGCGCCCGGCCGTCTCCCGTCCGCCGTGATGGCCGCCGACCAAGCACGCTCCCTCCCAGTAGACGATCATCGTAGTGCCGCGCGTATCAAGCTCCTGGTCTTTGATGACCGGTGTGACCGTCACATCGACGCCGAAGCGCGGCACGCGCACTCGCCAGCCGCTCGGATACCTTGCGCCCGTGCGGGGGCTCGTCCAGTGTGAGAGCGTTTCGAGCTGAAAATCTTCGCGCCGCAGGTGCGTCCAGTTGCCGGCCGCGTCCACATACGTCCCGCTGGAGAATGGCGACGGCTCTCCACGCGTGTTGCGCAGGTGATAGACCATCACCTCCGCGCCCGTCTCAAGCTGGATGCTGAACCAGTCCCAGCCCTTCTGGTTCTCGGTCGTGCGCCAGGTGCCGAACTCCCTGTCCATCCACGCGGAGCCCTCGAAATGTTCCGTCTCGCCGTGCCATGTAATCAAGCCCTCGGCCCGCATACGCGTCAGCGAGAAATAGCGCGACGCCTCGCCTTCATCCTTAAAACTGACGCCTACGCCCTCGTGTCCGTTCAGCACATGCGGCTTGGTGTTCCTCAGCTTCACTTCAAAGATGAGATCGTCGCCCGCGCTCGCGCGCAGCAGGTGCGCGCCGTCGGCCGATTCGCGTACCGTCCAATCGCCGAGCCGCAGGTAGTAGCGCTCGGTACTCGCCGCCGCTTTGAGGTCGAGCGCCCCGCCGGTACTCTTTCTATGCTCGTAGCGAAACGCGGCGCGCGATTCATCCGTGACGGCAAAGTGGGCCAGGTAGAGCGGATTGGCTATGAGGCGAAGGGGGACTATACCGAAGCGGTCCAGGTCCGTGCGTCGTTTGAAGAAGACCAGCTCGAAGCCGAAGTGCCTGCCCGAAGCCGTCCGCATGTGCCCAGTGTAGTACCACCATTCTGTCTGCGCGCCCTCGTGCGCGTAGAGGTCACGCGGCAGTCGGACGCCCGCGTGCTCCGTCCCGTCGCGCAGTGTAGATGCCTCGCCGGCCAACACGTCGGCCACGCGATCCAGAACATTAGCCGCTATCTCACCTAAAGGTTGAACGAAATTCGCGCTCATCTGTTTCCCCGGTTCTTCAAGCTTAGTTGCCGGAAAGAGTACACGAAGCGTTTGACGAAAGTGTGCGGGGAAGCTTGCGATTTGTGCTGAAACGTAGGGTGACGGGTCAAATGCGCTCGATAGCTTCACGCGGCTCGACCGTGATGGTGCGGAAACTGGACATGCGAACCAGGCCGGGCGCAGAGCCTTTG
>DASQYE010000601.1:0-3713 GCA_035639355.1 Pyrinomonadaceae bacterium | reverse complement strand
CTGTTCGAGAGCGGTGCGCGCCTGCTCCGCCTGCGGCATGAGCGTGGCGGCGGGGGCGGCGATTGGCCCGCGCGGCTGTATGGTGCGCGCGTTAAGAGCGCCGACGTTGAGACTCGCAAAGACGACGGCGCACGACAGTAGATAAATAAAGGGGCTGGCTTTGAACTTCATAAGTTCCTCCAATCGGGAATAATGACGCGACGGTAACAGCAAGAGCTTCTTTGAAAAGCTCTGCTCTTACCGGGAATCACAAGGATTTCGGCGGACGGCAATCGCTTGCCGTTCCGGGCGGCGCGTGCAACCGGAGCCACGCAGGAGAAATATTTTGAGCCATTGAAAGGATGCCGTGCCGAGACAGCCCCGGCGCGGGGAGCGCCCGAATCTCTCGCGGCGACCGTCCCGCGCTCTACTGCTGCTGCTGCTGTCCCGGCGGCGCGCATCGTTCTTCTCTCTTTAAAGAGAGTGGCCCGGAATCGGCGTCACCTGTGAATCAGGTCGAGCGCCGTAACGAGTACGCCCGTGTTCGATGAAACGTTGATGCGAATGACGGAAGGCGGCGGCTCGCTCTGCGAGAGGCCGAGGCCGCGCGTCGTCGCTTCGCGCTCGCCGCCGGTCTGTACCTGTCCGTAGGTCTTACTCTTGACCACCTTGGCCTGCGCGTTCATCCCCGCTCTGACCTGGGCCCACATCTGGCCCGAAGGTCGCCAGGGGCAGCGGTTCTGGTTCTGGCGACAGTAATCGACCAGATCGTCCTCAATGGGCACGCCCGGTATGGGCTCGCGCGTGACGACGATATAGAGGCGTTCGGTTCCGGGCTTGGCGTCGAAGGCGAACCAGCGCAGGCGCTCCTCCGCGCCCGTGCTCGCGGGCACTTCGTAGGGGACGTGGGCCTCTACGTAGTTGCCGCCTTCGTCCAGCTGGGCGTCCGGGAAAATCATTACGGGGTCGCCGTTGTCCGTCGTGTTGAAGATATAAAGATACCCGTCCGTATTCGTTTCGAGCGAGACGCGCACGCGGTCGCCCGTGCGAAACTGGCGCTCCGGATCGACGCGCACCGCGTCGCCGTTCGCGTCGCGCATGTAGAGCGTGTAGCCCAGACCTATCGGAGCAGATGAGACGGCGACCGTCGCCGTCGTCGTTGTTCCCGTATTGCTCTTGGTGGCGGTCGTTTTGCTGCCCACGCCCGCGCTCGTCGTGCTCTTGGAGGCGGTCGTTCTGCTCGTATTGCTTCTTACGGGCGGACGACGGCGGCGGCGCGTAGTCGTGGATGTAGCGGAAGAGTTGGAAGCGGAAGCGCTGACCGCGCCCGTCCTGCCGCCTGTGCTGACGCCCGCGCTGACGGAGGCGGCCGGTGGCCTTGAGGTCAGAAACGCGCCGCGCGTCATCTCCTCTTCGTCCTGCGCCTGCGCGCCGACCGAGACGCCCGCCAGGAGCGCGGCCAGGAGGGTGAAACCAAAAATCTTGAAACGCATTGAATGACTCCTAATATGAATTGAATGGAGACCGGGAGCCTTCACCATTCATGTTTGTTAGATCGCAGCAAAGATTGACGGACACGGCGTCGCCAACTCTGTGTGTGTGTGCGAGACGGCGCGTCGTGGGAAGAGCCTCACGCGCAGACGCATTTTCCCCTCCCTGGGCTCGGGCGACGCGAGCATCCTATTTATGCTCGATGCGTATGTCAAAGACAACGGGCTCGCCCTTCGCTTTTGCCTGGGGCACTTTAACCGACACCATTGGATCAGCACCATTGATGACGTCGGTCGAGGGCGCATTTGCCTTATGCTGATTGCGAAATTCCTCGAACTCTGTTTGCTCCGCCTTCGACAGCTCGCTTCCGGCCTCTTCGCCCAGGAAAGCGGGCGACGTAAGCTGTGTCGGCGAAAAGATGATCGTCCAGTATTCCGTGCCCGCCGTCTTGTCCAGTTGAATCCAGTTGTCGTCGCCGTCCGGAAAAGCGAAATCGCCGTTCGCGCCGACCTCGTTGGTCTCTACGCCCGACACCTCTACGGGCTTGGCTGTCAAAAAAGTCGTCGGCACATTGCCCTCGCCGGGGCCCACTATATAAAAGTAGCCGTCCTCGCGCGGCGTCAGGTGAAACTTGAACTTCTGGCCCGAAGCGAGCGGGACGACGCCCGCCACGCGCGCGCCCTGCCCACCCTCGGCCGCCGCGACCTCCAACCAGTAACGCATGGTCTCGGTCGCAACCGTAGGCTCGCCCGTCTCCTTGCCCGGCCCCGATGGCACATTCGTCTTAGTCTCGGTTCCGGCGACGGGCTTATCCTCGCTCATGCGACTCCAGACGAGGAGACCGCCGCCGACGCCGACCAGCAGAACGAGACCGAGCACGCCCGCGATGATCGGAACGACGGGCGAGCGGCCCTTTGCGGCGACGGGCGGCGCGCTCGGCGCATACGAAGGCGTCGGAGCATACGAGGGGGTCGGAGCGTAAGAGGCTGGCTGCACGGGGGCTGCGCTCGCGCCGAAAGCGGACGGGTTGGTCGCGACCGTCGGCATCGGCGGCGCATTGTGATACGTCTGGGGCGCAGGAGGAGGAGGAGCGGCAGAGCTTGGCCCGACGGGCGATGCTGGCGACGCAGCGGCGGGAGGCGTATTCACGGCGGACGCGCCGGGAGATGCTTCCTGCGCGCCTGCGTCCGGCCTCGGCGGCGAATCAAGGGTCAAGATGGTCGGAGAATTGATGTCCGTGCCCGTGCTGCGCGCTCCCGCGATGTCGGTCGCAAATGGCGCGGGAGCGCCCGCGCCGCCGCCAGAGCTGACGCTGGTCGGCGTTGGCGAGCCCGTAGACTGCTGCTGCTGTTGGCCCACCCCGGAAGCGCCGAGAGCAGGCATCAGCCCCGCTTCCGCGAGCGCCGCATAGAGTTCGCTTGAGACTTCCCCGGCCGTCGCCTGCCTGCCGCTGCGATCCTTAGACATCGCGCGCGAAATGGCGCGGCTGAACCGCTCGGGCACGTCCGGCATAAACTCGTGTAAGGGCTTCGGCATGACGGAGACGTGCTCGCGCCGCAGCTCTTGCAGCGTCCTTCCCATGAAGGGCTTACGGCCTGCGATCAGCTCATAGAAGACCGCGCCCAGGCTGTAGATGTCTGCGCGCCCGTCCACCTCCGTGCCGCCGTCGTCCGAGACTTCGCCCCACTGCTCCGGCGACATGTAGTAGGGCGTGCCCAAGACCTGCCCGGCAACCGTCAGCGCCGTCGTGCCGGAGGCGTCCGAGCCCGCCACCTCGCTGATCTTGGCGATGCCCAGATCGAGCAGCTTGACGTGTGGCTGGCCGCCGTCGGAAGGCTTTCCCAGCATGATATTTTCCGGCTTGAGGTCGCGGTGCACGACGCCTTGAGCGTGCGCGGCATTGAGCACGCTCATCACCGGCTCAAGCGCCGAGAAGGCTTCCGCCGGAGTGAAACGCTTGCGCGCCTTCAGCTCGGCGTCCAGCGTGTGGCCCTCCACGTACTCCATGACCATGTAGATCAGGCCGTCCGAGGTGGTGCGAAGATCGTAGACAGTTACGGCGTTCGGGTGGCGAAAGCGGCGCGCCGCCTGGCCCTCGCGTCGAAAACGGCGCAGCCATTCGGCGTTGTTGCGCATCTGCGGCGGGAGGACTTTGATCGCCACGCGGTCGCCCAGCAGGATGTGACGCGCGCGATAGACCGCACCCATCCCACCTTTGCCGAGCATGGATTCGATGTGGTACT
>DASQYE010000600.1:0-2522 GCA_035639355.1 Pyrinomonadaceae bacterium | reverse complement strand
GAAGGCGGGCATCTTCTTCCCGCGCCCGTTCGTAATCGAGTTGAAGATGCGCTCGTCGCTCACGCTCGCCTGCCACTCGGCGTCCGTCAGGTTGCGCGCTTTATTGAACTTCGCTTTGAAAGTCTTCGCCCGCCCGTCCTTGCCGTGGCACGTCGAGCAGCTTTTGGCGAAGAGCGTCGGCGCGTCCCGCTCGCTTTGCGAGGCCGTGTCGCCTTTGGGCTGCGACGGCTGCGCTTTCGGGGTCGCGTTCATCCCGATCAGGCAGCATAAAAGGGCTGCTATCGAGACCGCTTGCGTAAATCTCTTCATGGCCTCACCGAAGCCTCACAGCCGGGGAATGGATGAAAGGAGAGACGGGCGGCCGAAGTCGGGCGGGCCCTTCTCCTAATTATCAGACATCATCAGACCGGGAGGCAAAGGCTTCCCTCATCCGTTTAGAACTCCGTTTTCGCGCAGGGCGCTCTCAAGCTCCTCCGCACTCGGAACCGCCAGCACACTCTCGCCGACCTTGACAGTCGGCTTACGTTCTTTGCCGTCATTTTGTTGCTTGACCCAGCGGGACGCCTGCTCGTCCCCCTCTACATTGACGTAATCGTAGGCGACGCCGAGCCCGTCCAGCTGCCTGAGCGTGCGCTGCGTGTCGCCGCACCAGTCCGCTCCGTAAACCTTCACCTTGCTCATTACCGTGTCTCCCCCATTGCCGGATTTTTAATGGCATGATAATGGAGTGGAGCGTTTTTGTGTAATGGCGGGCCGCAGGAGTAGGCGAGCGCGAGCGCGATTAGCGTGATCGCGCTCTCTCGCGCGTGTGCGTATCAATGCGTGTATTGTAATATAAGAAGTGATGCGACATATTTTGGAAACAGAGGCGGCGGACAAGTTTCGTGACGAATGCGGCGTGTTCGGGATTTACGGGCACGCGGAGGCGGCGCGTCTGACTTACCTGGGGCTCTACGCATTACAGCATCGCGGCCAGGAGTCTTGCGGCATAGTCACGAGCGACGGTGCGGAGCTTCGCTCGGAGCGCGCCATGGGATTGGTCTCGGACGTTTTCGACGAGTCGCGGCTAGACCGGCTTCCGGGCCCATACGCCATAGGCCATGTCCGATACTCGACCGCAGGCGAGGTCTCCATACGCGAGGCGCAGCCCTTCCTTGTCGCCTGCCAGCACGGTCAGATCGCCGTCTGCCATAACGGCAATCTTCCCTTCGCCACCGAAGAGCGCAAGAAGCTGGAGCGCGCGGGCGCTATCTTCTCTTCGACCTCGGATACGGAGGTCGTACTGCACGGCATCGCGCGCTCGCAGGCCGAGACGATAGCCGAAGCCATTCCGGAAGTCCTGCGCGAGACGGAGGGCGCGTTCTCGATGCTCTTTCTGACGCCGTCGGCGCTGATAGCGATTCGCGACCCGCGCGGCTTTCGACCGCTGGCTTTGGGCCGGCTGGGGGCCGCCTGGGTCGTCGCTTCCGAGACGTGCGCCTTCGACCTCATAGAAGCGCGCTATGTGCGCGATGTCGAGCCGGGCGAGATGATCCTTATCGACAACGACGGCCTGCATTCCTCCTTCCCGCTGCCACAGCGCCCGCACTCCATGTGTATCTTCGAGCACGTCTATTTCGCGCGGCCCGACTCCCTGATCTACGGCCACTCTGTCAACGAGTCGCGCCACAAGATGGGCAAGCGGCTGGCCCTGGAGCACCCGGCCGAGGCGGACATAGTCGTGCCCGTGCCCGATTCCGGCACGGCTGCCGCGATTGGCTACGCTGCGCAGAGCCGCATCAATTTTCGACAGGGTCTAGTGCGCAACCACTACATTCATCGCACCTTCATAGAGCCCAAACAATCCATACGCTCCTTCGGCGTGCGCATCAAGCTGAATCCCGTGCGCGACCTGATAGAGGGCCGCCGCGTCGTCCTGATAGACGATTCGATCGTGCGCGGCACGACCTCCAAGAAGATTGTGCGTATGGTCAGGGAGGCCGGAGCGCGCGAGGTACACATGCGCATCAGCTGCCCGCCCACAATCTCGCCCTGCTATTACGGCGTGGACACGCCGAACAAGTCGGACCTGATCGCCGCGCAGATGTCCGTCGAAGAGATTCGCCGCTTTATCGAAGCCGACTCGCTCGGCTATCTTTCGCTGGAAGGGATGCTCGAAGCCACAGGCATCAGTGCGGACGCGTCCTGCGTCGCCTGCTGGAACTCCCAGTACCCGACACAGATCACGCGCGAGGCCGAAACGCAATGGGCGCGCGAGCGCGAGCCCGTCCCGTCGGGAGAGGCTTGAAAACTATTTCTCATCACTTCGGCACAGGCAAAAGGAGAAGCGAAAGTGGGAAAGAAAAGCGTCCAGAAGAAGCACACCGTCAAGGCTAAGGTACAGATTCTGGATTTGACGAAAGCAGGCAGCTCTATAGAGTTCGAGATTCGCGCCGACGAGAAGAAGATCGGAACCATTATCATAGGGCGCGGATCGCTGACGTGGTTCGGGAGAAGCAGGAAGTACAGCAGAAGATACACCT
>DASQYE010000599.1:0-2715 GCA_035639355.1 Pyrinomonadaceae bacterium | reverse complement strand
CGGGTCACGCTGACGGCCACTGGCGGCACGCTCTCGCTTTCGGGCATCTCGGGCCTCAGTTTCACCGCAGGCGACGGCACAGCGGACGCGACGATGACCTTTACCGGGACGATTGCGAACATCAACGCGGCCCTCAATGGTCTGCGCTTTACTCCGACCACAAACTTTACGGGCGCGGCATCTCTTCAGATCAACACTAACGATCAGGGCAATACAGGTGCTGGCGGGGCGCGCTCAGATGCGGATAATGTCGCCATTACAGTTGTTGACGCGCGTCAATTGCAATTAAGCTCGGCAGCCTTCAAAGCGAGCGAACCGGCGGGGCATGCCACCATTACGGTCACGCGAACAGGTAATACTTCGCAGCCGGCTTCTGTGGACTACGCCACCAGTGATCTATCCGGGCTGAATAACTGTAATGTCAACACGGGCAATGCCTCTCAGCGATGCGACTACACGGCCATGGCAGGCACAGTCAACTTCGCGGCAGGTCAAACATCAGCCACCTTCTCGATACCCCTCATCAACGATGTCTATGTCGAAGGGCCTGAGACTCTGACCGTGACACTGAGCAATCCCGTGGGCGGCATACTTGGCTCTCAAGTCAGCTCGACGCTCTCCATCCTCGACAACGACCTGGCGGCGGGCGCTCCCAACCCTATAGATAATGCTACGTTCTTTATCCGCCAGCACTACCTGGACTTCCTCAACCGTGAGCCGGAGGCAAGCGGGCTCGCAGCATGGCTTGCCATTCTCAACAACTGTCCGGCGGGCGATAAGAGCTGCGACCGGATAGGGGTCTCCAGCGGATTCTTCCGCTCTCGTGAATCCTTTGAAAGAACCTACTTCATCTACAGGTTCTACGAGACGGCTCTGGGCAGAAAGCCCACCTATGATGAGTACCAGCAGGACATCAAGCGGGTAACGGGCTTTCTCACTAATGCCCAGTTGGAGGCGAGGAAAGCCGAGTTTGCCGAGGACTTCGTGCAGCGGGCGGACTTCAAGGCGCTCTATGACTCGAAGGCCGATGGAGCACCTTACGTTAACGCGATTGTGGCAACAGCCGGAGTGACGCCGTCAAACACGACGGACGTGAGCAACCGACAGGGAGCGCACACCATCACCCGTGGGCAGGCGTTGAGGGAGTTGGTGGAGAGTCCTGAAATCAGCCAGGCGTTCTTCAACGAGGCGTTCGTAGTCATAGGATACTTCGCCTACCTGAGACGCGATCCGGATGCGGCGTACCTTGTATGGATAGGGAAGCTTAACAATCCACCGGCAGGGCAAAGCTTCGAGGATACGTACCGGGAGATGATCCGAGGGTTTATCGAATCCAATGAGTATCGCGCACGCTTCGGGCCGAATTAAGGGTACCTAAGAGACGCCGGTGCGGTGCTCTAAAAAGAGGTATAAAACAGAAGGTCAGCAGCAGCAATGCTCTGGCCTTTTGCTTTTACCTCAACACTACTATCTGGAATATGGGATACAGAAATTACATATTCACTATTAGTAAGCCGCGACTTTGAAAACGAAGCGAGATTTCAGAGGCAAAGCGCAAGATATGGAGTCAGCACTTCAGAGACACTACGCGGCCGCCTCTTACTCTTTCAGGATCGAATACTAGAAAAAGCGGCAGGCTATGCTTATTTTGAACCTGCCGCTTACTCTGTTTTGACTTGCAGAATAGTTCTGTTACTGACCGAATCTGGCGCGATACTCCTGGGAGTTCACAAACCCGTTCGTCACATTCCGGCTGTCTCCCGTCGTTGTCAGGATGTTTATCCAGTCCTGATAAAACGCATCCGGGTCACGCCGCAGATAGCCGAAGTAGTGCATCACTATCGTCGCCTCGTTGATGTAACGTGCGTTGGCCTCCGCGCTCTCCGCTATCTCTCGCAACGCCTGGGCTCTGGTGATCGCTCCGCTTTCCAGCCTACTGATAATGCTCTCCTTGGTCGCCGTCGGCAGCGCCAGTCCTCCTGTGGCCAGTAACGTCTCGACGTAACTTCGGGCCGTCGTCTTTGAATCGTAGATGGTGTGGAACTCTGTTCTGTCCATGAAATCAGCGATGAAATCCACCTTGCTCTGCTCCAACTCGGCATCGCTCTGGAATCCACTGACTCGCGCATGGTCGCGGACGAACTCCGCATAAGAGGGCTTCCTGCCGAGAGCGAGGGCAAAGAACTTGTAGATGAAGTAGCCTCTCTCTCTGAACTCCGGAGAGAGATAGATGCCCTGCGAGACTGAGAGGCGATCACACTCTGGACGCGAGGGCACGCAGTTGTTGATCTGACTGACCCAGCCGGCAGCGAGCGGATCGGGCTCACGACCGAGAAAGTCAATGTAGTGCTGGCGGACGAAGAAGGTCGTGTTGTCTATCGGGTTGGGATGGCCGGGGCCGTCGTTGCCGTTATCCGTGATCTGGATGGTGGCCGTCTGGTTAGTTCCTATCACAGCGCCGCCCGTGGGATTCGATAATGAGATGAAAAAGCTTTCAGTGCCTTCCAGGTAGGTATCGTCAACGACGGGTATGAACAGTTTCTTGGACAATTCACCCGAAGCGAAGTGTAGTGTGCCGAAGAGACCGGCATAATCACAGCGAGAGGTGGCAGCGCCGTTTATGACATCGCAGTTCTGGAGCGGGGCTGCCGTATCGGATGTCGCATAGCTGACCGAGACGGGCAGAGAAGAGTCTCCGGAACGATTAACGATAAT
>DASQYE010000598.1:0-3413 GCA_035639355.1 Pyrinomonadaceae bacterium | reverse complement strand
ATGGCGCGAACCGATTCAGCGGGCGGCGTCGAGAGCGCGACGCGACGCGACCCCGCACCAATGATTACAAGCAGCGACAGGAACAGCAGCAGCGCCAGCGTTCTAAGCGCCGACGTTCTCAACGCCCCGCTATTGATTCGACTCTTCATAAAAGCACCCACGGCGCTCCGGGTTTGACCTTCGCCTTACGGCGATCAAGATTGAGACGGATGAGCAGCTCCCAGGCTCGCGCCCCTTCACATTGAAGGGGCGCGAGCCTGGTTGTTCACAGTAATCACGCTGAGGCGAGCGCGTCGTCGCGCAAGTCAAGCAAGCGCCCGGCGGCGGCCACCACCCTGTTGCGGCGCACTGTGAAATCGACGCGCCCCAGGTAGATGCCGCTTTTGCCTACCTGGAAGATGACGGTGTCTTTGCCCGAAGGCTGGCGGGCGAGCACGGGCTGCTGCATGAAAGTATGCGTGTGCCCGCTGGCGATAAAGTCTATGCCATCGACCTGGGAGACGAGCTGCGAGTCGCCAAGCTCTTCGCCCTGCGGCTTAGGGTAATAACCCAGGTGCGACATGCAGACGACCATGGCGCATTTCTCACGCTCGCGCAGCAGCCTGGTTACGCCGCGCGCCATGCGAACCGGATCAAGATACTTGAGCCCCTTAAAGCTTTCGGGCGGATTCAAGCCTTCGAGCTTGATGCCGAGTCCGAACAAGCCTATCCGTATGCCGCCCAGCTCGCGCACGACGTAGGGCTTGACGCGGCTCTCGATGGCCGTGCCCGTCACGTCGTAGTTGGCCGAGACGAACTCGAACTTCGCGTGCTTCATCGCGTCGGCCAGTCCCTCTATCCCGTTATCGAAATCGTGATTGCCGAGCGTCACCACGTCGTAGCCGACCGCAGACATAGTCTTGTACTCGACCACGCCCTTGTACAGATTGAAATAGGGCGTGCCCTGGAAGCTGTCGCCCGCGTCTACTAGCAGCGTGTTGGGGTTCTCCTGTCGTATGCGCTTGACCAGTGTGGCGCGGCGGGCGACGCCGCCCTTGCCAGCGTTGCGGTCGTTGGCGGGAAGCGGGTCGATCTGCGAGTGCTGGTCGTTGGTGTGGAGGATGGTTATAAGCGTCTCGCCCTCGGCGGGCGCAAGCAGCGGCGCGGCGAGGGCGGAGAGCGAGCCTGCGGCGGGAGCATGCGTCGAGAAGACGTTTGAAGAGAGCGCGAGCGTGGTGGCGGCTGCGGCCGCGCCGCCGGATGCGCGCAGGAATCTTCGTCGCGTTATGTTCATGGCGTCTCGTCCTCCGTATCCGTGCCAGCGCTGCCTCGGTCATAACTGAAACGCCCGTCGAGCGTCGCTTTGATCGTTCTTCCGGCCGCCGTCTCTGCCTTCACGTAATCGAGCACGGCGTCGCGCATCGTGAGCCCGAGCGGCACAAGGTTCGAGCCCTCCTGCAAGATGATGTAATCGCCGCCGCGCTTGACCAGGTAATCGATCGTCACGATGGTGTAGGTGGCTTTCGGGTCGATCTCTATCTCAGCGCCGCCCGCGTCCCTCAGCTTAACGCTCACGATTTCGTTCTTCTTCCGCTCCCTGTTGACGCGGTAGACGATGCGCGCGCCCGACTGCGCGTCGCGCCTCTCGACCGTGACATCCAGAAAGCGCCGCAGCTGCGCGCCCGAAAGGTCTAGCGCGACGAGCGCGTTCTCGAACGGCAGCAGCTCGTAGATGTCGCTGGCGCTCAACGCGCCCCCCGCGATCTGGTTCTTGCGCAGGACGCTGCTGTTGATGACGGCGAGCAGGACGGGCTTGCCGAGAACGGCTTCGGCGCGGCTGCGGAGCGCGTCGGCGACGAAATTGCCGAGCGAGCCGCCGCCCATTCCGCCCTTCTTCAAATCGCCCGCGAGCTTGCCTATCGGCGCGCTAAGCTCGCGCACCTTCACGCTGTAGGGAGCGATGACGGCCTCCACGGCCGGATCACCGGGCACAGTCGCATCTACGGCGCGTTCCGAGGCGCGTACATTTATATTGAGCGGCGCGGCCGATTGCGGGGCGCTGCTCCCGGCGGGCGCTTGTGTGCCCGCGCTGCCGCCCGCGCTCGATTGAGCGGCGGCGGCGACGCGCGAAGGGGCTGGGCCACCATCTTCTTGCGCGCTCGCGGCGGCCGCCGCGCCGAACAGCAGGCAGAAGCCCAGCAGCGCAGCGCAGCACGCGGGTTTGTTCGCGTATCTAAACATTCCTTCCCCTTTCCGAGACGGCAACCTCGCGCCCCCGATTCAGGGGCCGGAAGAGCGCGGCCACAGGCTTGAGAACCAACAGCGTCAGATTGGCTTCACCTTCGCGCTCTTTCTGGATTGACCTTGGCGGAGAGCTTCAATAGTATGTCGCACCAGAGGCCGGGCGCGCAAACGCTTTTTGCGGCGATAGGCGGTTCGATTCCAGCCGCCTATCGCCGGAGATTAATCGAAACCGGGCCTCGGGGCCTGAATCAATTCTGATTGGAGAACATGTTCTTGGCTACATCCGCCACGCACGCCGCATCGGAGTTCAACAACACGAACCTGGAACCGCTCTTCTCCGCCGAGCAGATACAAAGACGCATCGGCGAACTGGGCCTGGAGATCGCGCGCGACTACGCCGGACGCAATCCGCTCCTGATCGGCGTGCTCAAGGGCGCTGTGATCTTTGCCAGCGACCTGCTGCGCGCCATAGACCTGCGGCTCGGGATAGAGTTCATGGCGATTTCCAGCTACGGCTCATCGACGCGCACCTCGGGAGAGGTACGCATCGTCAAAGACCTGGATGTCCCGATCGAAGGACGCGACATCCTCGTCGTAGAGGACATAGTAGATACGGGTTTGACGCTCTCCTACCTGATGGCCAACCTGCGCGCGCGCGGCGCGCGAAGCGTCAAGCTGGCGGCGCTGCTGGACAAGTTCGAGCGGCGCGAGCGCGCCGTAGAGATTGACTACCTGGGCTTCAAGATTCCCGACGCCTTCGTCGTCGGCTACGGGCTCGACTTCGCCGAGCGTTATCGCAACCTCCCCTACATCGCCGTCCTCAAAGACCCGGAAGCACTGTGAGCACTGTGCCCCCTTTGACTATATGTGACGGGCGGCGAGCGGCCGCCTGTTTTTCAGACTACATTCTGAGGAGACTGATTTGAAACGCTTTACATATACCTGCGCTCTGCTGGCCGTGTCTCTCTTTGCCGGGCAGGCGCGTGCACAGCAAAACGATTTCTCTAAAGTCGAGATCAAGGTCACGAAGGTGGCCGGCAACGTTTACATGTTGCAGGGCGCAGGCGGCAACATAGGCGTCTCCGTGGGCGCTGACGGTATCCTGATCGTTGACGATCAGTTTGCGCCGCTGGCGGACAAAATCCGCGCCGCCCTCAAGACGCTCGGCGAAGGCAAGCTCAAATTCGTAC
>DASQYE010000597.1:0-12659 GCA_035639355.1 Pyrinomonadaceae bacterium | reverse complement strand
GCGGCAACGGCAGGCCCGATAAAACTTCCCGCCGTCGCGGAAACCATTTGAATATCAACTTTGCCCCGTCAACTACCGCACGCACGCCGAAGACCGTAACCCTGTCCCACTGCTCTATCATCTGTTCGGTCTAAATCCGCCCGACGCTCGAATCAAACCCGCGCCGTGCGCCATCCGCACACGATAGGGTTCTGCACTGTCACGTTTTCGTATGAGGCAGCTCACGCGACGCGGCCGTCGAGTCCCTGCGCTCAACAACTTGGCCTTCTCAATCACGTGGCACAGTAATTGTTAGTCTTTTCCTGCCCCGGAAACTATTTCACTCAACGACTATCTGGTACGAATGGACGCATCACGCGTTTCAAGTTTAACAGGAGGATATTATGGCTCAGTCAATTGGCAAGCGCACTGCGCTGTGGTCGGCCCTGTTCGCGCTCATCGTTGCCGTCGCGTTACCCACCGTCGCCCTCGGACAGGGACGCGGGCGCGGTAGAGGGCGCGGCGACAAGTGCGACAAGTTTATTAACTGCCACGACGCGCGCGACGGGCGCGTGGACGGGCGCGGGCCGGGACGCGACCGCGACGATGACGACGATTATGATCGCGACGACGATGATTTTCGTCGCGGTAGAAATCGTCGTGACCGTGACCGCGACGACGACGGCGACTTCGACCGTAACGACCTCAGGCGTCGCGCTCTGGACGTAGGCTACCGCGAAGGCTACGAGGCCGGCCGCGATGATCGCCGCAGCGGCAGAAGCGCCGACTACGACGATCACAATACTTATCGAGATGCGACGACGGGTTATCGCACGAGCTATGGCGACCGCGAGTTGTATCGCCGCTACTTTCAGGAAGGCTACCGTCGCGGCTATGACGACGGCTACCGCAATCGGAGCGCGAACGGGAGCACGGGCCGCAGCCGCGCCCGTGAAATTCTGGGCGACATTCTAGGCCGCCCGTAGCGCTATCGGCAGAAAGAAAGACGCAGCGCCGGATTATCGCTTTCCGTCTTCTTGACACCATTTCGCCGCGCCCGTATATTCAAAACAGGCACGCGGATGTGGCGAAATTGGCAGACGCGCAGGTCTCAGAAGCCTGTGGTAGCGATACCGTGGTGGTTCAAGTCCACTCATCCGCATTAGATAGGGCAAAAGTAAAAAGGTAAAAGGCAAAAGTGAGGCGAGGCGAATCTCCTGCTTTTGCCTTTTTACTTTTGCCTTTTGCCTTCTTTAGTTGACGGCCTCGGAAACATGCTCCGCGCCGCGTGCCGTCCGCGCGTCGGCGATTAGGAGCGGCCGCTCGTCGAAGAGGCTCGAATCAACGAGCGTCTGTACCCAGTACTCGCCGGGCGCGTTGAACGTCACGTTGACGAAAAAACTGATGTTGTCGGCAAAGCCGCCGGGCGCTATCTCGAAGCGCGTCGGCTGCGAGACGACCACGGGCTGCTTCTTGTCCGGGGTGAGAATCCGCACCTCGGAGAGATGCGTGCCTTCGCCGCGCCAGTGATTGACGACGGCGAACTTGATGAGCGAGATGGGCAGCTGCTGAACGAGGATGTTTTGAAAGACACCCATCAGCGAAAGCTTGTTGCCGGCCTCCAATCGCACGTCGTCGCAAAAGAGCGTATAGACGAGTTCGAGCTTGGTTGTTCCTTCGGTTGTCGCCATTTCCTCTCCCTGGATGCTAGATGTTAGTCAAAGACCGAACCGTTCTCACTAACATCTGACATCCGGCATCTGACATCTATCAGTTTAGCATCTCCTTGAGCGATGCCTCATCTATTACGCGCAGACCGAGCGCGGTCGCCTTATCAAGCTTCGAACCGGCGTCTTCGCCCGCGACGACATAATCCGTCTTCTTGCTGACGGTCGATGTCACGCGCCCGCCGCGCGCTTCGATCAGGGCGCGCACCTCGTCGCGCGTCATGCTTTCGAGCCTGCCCGTTAGGACGAACTGTTTGCCCGCGAACGCTTCCGTAGAGACGCGGCTCGCATCCGCCTCAAGCTCCGTGCGCACGCCCGCCCTGCGCAATCGCTCGCAAAGCGCCAGATTGCCCGCATCGTCGAACCAGTCGCGCACGCTCTGGGCCACCGTCAGGCCGATCTCGTGAACGGCGTCCAGCTCTTCCAAGGTCGCCGCGCCCAAGGCCGCGAGCGAGCCGAAATTTCGTGCGAGTATCCCGGCAGTTCTTTCGCCGACGTGACGTATGCCAAGCCCGTAAACAAGGTGCGGAAGATCGCGCGTCTTGCTCGCCTCGATCTGTAATACGAGGTTGGCGGCGCTCTTTTCGGCCATTCGTTCGAGCGCCGCTATCTGTTCAAGGCTCAAATCGTAGAGGTCGCCCACGTCGCGCACCATCTCTTTCGCGACGAGCTGTTCGACTAAGGCTTCGCCCAACCCCTCTATGCGCATGGCGCGGCGCGAGGCGAAATGCAGCAATCGCGCTTTGAGCTGGGCGGGGCAATCCGCCGCCACACAGCGCGAGACGGCCTCGCCTTCGGGCCGCGAGATGATCCCGCCGCAGACGGGACAGTTCTTCGGCATACGGAAACGCTTCTCGCACCCCGTGCGGCGCGACTCTACCACCTTGATTACTTTCGGGATGATCTCGCCGCTCTTTTCGATCAAGACCCAATCGCCCACGCGCACGTCCAGCCGCTTGATCTCGTCCTCGTTGTGCAGGGTCGCGCGCGCAACCGTAGTGCCCGCGAGCAAGACCGGCTGAAGGTTTGCGACCGGCGTGAGCGCGCCCGTGCGGCCGACCTGGACGACGATTGAAAGCACCTGCGTCGTCGCCTGCCGCGCAGGGTATTTGTAGGCGATGGCCCATCGCGGCGCTTTCGTCGTCGCTCCGAACTCATCCTGCAAAGCCGTGGAGTTGACCTTGACGACGACGCCGTCTATCTCGTAGCCGAGATCGTCGCGCCTGAGCTCCATCTGGTTGCAGAAATCAATCACCTCTTCGATCGAAGCGCACCGCGCACGATTCGGATTGACGCGAAAGCCCGCGCGCTCAAGCCACTCGAATGATTCCCAGTGAGAGGCGAAAGGCTTACGCTCGCCCGCGAGCACGTCATAGGGGAACATCTCAAGCCGTCGGGCCGAAACTATTTTAGGGTCGAGCTGGCGAATGGTTCCGGCGGCGGCGTTGCGCGGATTGGCGAAGCGCGCGGCTCCCTCCTCTTCGCGCTCCGAGTTGATGCGCTCGAAGACGTGGCGCGGAAGGTAGGCTTCGCCGCGCACCTCTATCTCGGGGCCCAACGGCGCGCCGTCGTCTCTGAGCCGGAGCGGAACGCTGCGGATCGTGCGGACGTTTTGTGTGACATCTTCGCCGCGCCGCCCGTCGCCGCGCGTCACGCCGCGCACGAGCGCGCCCCGCTCGTAATGGAGCGAGATGGAGAGCCCGTCTATCTTCAATTCGGTGACGTATTCCAGGGGGCGGCCGTCCGCCAAGCGGCGGCAGCGCTCGTCGAAGGCGCGCAGGTCGTCTATGTTGTAGCTGTTATCGAGCGAGAGCATCGGGCGGCGATGCGTGTACTCGCCGAAGCCTTCGGCCGGACGCCCACCCACGCGCTGCGTAGGGCTGTCGGGAGTCAGGAGATGCGGATTCTCCTCTTCTAGCCGTTGGAGTCTCGCAAGCAGCTCGTCATATTCCGCGTCGGAGATTTCCGGGTTGTCGTGGACGTAATAGAGCTCCTCGTGACGACGAATCTCATCCCGCAGGCTCTCTATCTCAAGCTCTATGGTCTTCGTGCTGCTGGTCGGCAACTTACCTGTAACCCCTCTTGAAATGTGTGGCGGTGAATCGGTCTTTTGAACGCTCGGGCTCATCATAACCGAACGGGCGCACGGCGCGGTAGCTCATACATGGTCGAGCGCGAGCGCGTTTGAAGAAGAGCGTATGGCGCTCCTTTGCGGCTTGCCGTGTTGGCCCAGGTGATGAATTACGCGCCCGAAGAATCTGATGTTTTGCAGAAAGTCCTCGATGCGCAGGTTCTCGTCCTGCCCGTGCGGGTTCGAGCCCTCGTAAGAAGTGCCGAAGGAGACGACGGGCGTCGGCGGATCGTTCGCGCCGCAGATCGCGCCTACGGGGCCGCTCGATGGGTCGAGCGGGTAGACAATGGGCTGCGCGCCGTAAACTTCGAGCGCCGATTCGATGGCCGCGCTCGCGACAGATGATTGCGCGGACGATTTGGCGAGCGGCGAGTTGCCTAGCTCAATGATCTCTATGTCCTGAAAGCCGCGCACGTCCAGGTGCCTGCGCAGGAGATCGACGACGATTTCGGGCGTCAGGTCTGGCACGAGGCGAAAATCCAGGCGCGCCATCGCCGTCGATGGCAGGACGGTCTTAGGGCCCGCTTCGGTGTGGCCGGTCTGAATGCCGCAGATCGTGCAGGTCGGGCCGAAGACGTGCTCTTTGACGAGCGTGTGGCCGCGCATTCCGCGCAGCCAGTGCGTGATACGAAACTCGCGCTTCAATTCGGCCTCGTCCAACTCTATCTTTTTCAACGCCTCGGCGTCCTCGGCCGAGATGGGCGCGATGTGCGACGAGAAGCCGTCGATGGTGATGACGCCTTTCGGCGAGGTGATGGTCGAAAGCGCCTGCACCAGCCTCCAGGCGGGATTAGGCACAATCGCGCCCCACTTGGAATGCAGGTCGGTGCGCGCCCCGTGCACGCGAAGCTCTATGAAAGTGATGCCCTTGAACCCGAGGCTGATGACCAGTCGCTCCTGCGAGTCCTTGTAGCCGTCGTCCCAGATGCAGCCTTCGGCGCGCAGCAAGTCAGCCTGCTCGGTCGCGAAGCGAAAGATGCTGGGGCTACCGATGCTGTCCTCGCCGCTGACGATAAAGCGCAGGCAGACGGGCAGCTTGCCGAAGCTCTTCTGATAAGCCTCTACGGCGGCGACGCGCGCGACCAGATCGCCCTTACTGTTGGCAGCGCCGCGCGCGTAGAGTTTTCCGTCGATGATGGTCGCGGCAAACGGCCCCGAAGACCAGCTTGTCAATTGGCCTACGGGCTGCACATCATAATGGCCGTAGACGAGGAAACAACGCGGGCCAGCGCCGCACTCACCGAAGATTACAGGGAAGCCGCTGCCGATCTTGAAGGCGCGCGTGCCCGCGCCCGCGCGCTGCATCAACTGCTCGACCGCCTCGGCCGTCGCGCGCATTCCAGTGCCGCGCGCCGCCACCGACGGCATACGACACATCGCCTGAAGGCGCTCCGTGAAAGCGCGCGCGTGTCGTTCGACGTAACGATCAAAGCGTGCGAAATTCATATCTTAAAGTCCTGGCGGACGGGCAAAGCGCGTATGAACCTGATACCGAACGCTTCATCCTACCATCTGTCAGCGGGTTTGACCCTCATAAAGTAGGTAACGCGGATGCTCCGCGTCGCGTTCAAATCCGGCGCAGACGAGCCCCGCGTCGAAGGCGCTCAGGAATTCTTCGCGGACGCGCAATTGCTCGCGCCGCGCCGCCTGGCCGTCGCTCCCAAGGAGCGCGCTCCAACGCGGCGGAATCTCTATAGTCCTGGCCGGCGGGGCGTCCCGTTCAAAAGAAGGCGCGCCGCCGCCACCTCGTGCCAGCTCGACAACTCGCGCCGAGTTTAGCTCCCAGTCGGCGAATAAGCGATCACTGTCGATTGTGCCGCCTGCTGGCGCGGGCTCGCCGCCCCCGGCAAGGTCTTCAGACCCGTAAAAGTTGACGCCGTAGGAGCGCACCGTCGCGCCCAGCCGGTTGAGATTGAAGTGCGCGTTGCGCGCCCGCATAGGGTCCCAAGTCCAGGTGATGAAGCCCTTTCCCTCAAGCAGAGCACGCTCGCGCTGCGCCCATTTGAGTCGAGCCCCCAGCCCCCGGTTCTGGTAAGCCGCGCCGACCGCCATCATGTGCGAATAGCCCATGATCTCGCGGCCTCTTGCATTGCGCACGCCGACGATCAGGTGAACGAAGCCGACAAGCTCTGTGCCCTTGAAAGCGCCGAGCGTCCAGCCGCCTGCGCGACGCGACATAATCAGGTATTTGCGCGGCGAGATATCTATGTCCGGGCCGCCGAATACTTCGCGCTGCAACTGTACGCACGCCTCGAACTCGTCAATCGTCGCGCATTCGCGTATCTCTATCTCGTCAGCGCCCGCGCGCGTCAAATGTTCCGTCTGGCCTCGCATAATGATTGGATGAACGAAGGGAGTAACGAAGGGACGAGGGGTAAAAGGGGTTGAATGGGCGATTCACTTGGGCAGTGATTCAATTACTTCATCCCTCCGCCCTCCGCCCTTCATTCATCCCTTCGTCGGTCTTGAGGGCAGCGCTATTCTCACCTTGAGGCCGCCCCCGGAGACGCTTTCCAGCTCGACCGTGCCGCCGATGGCGTCTATCAGGCGGCGCGCAATGACCAGGCCCAGTTCGTTCATGCTGGTCGCCTGCTCGCTCGGCGCATCTATATCGACAGGCTCGAAAACGCGGGACATGTCGTGCAGTTTTTCGCCACGGTCTTCGATGCTTATCTGGTAGCGCAGGGGCGAAAGGTTATCGACGTGAACGCCTATGGTCGCGCCCGCGGGGCTGCGGCCGATGGCGTGCGCCAGAAAGTTGTAGAGCACTTGCCGCAGCTTGCCCTCGTCGGAAACGATAGTGCCTATGTTCTCACCGTACTTGCAATCGACCTTCACGTCCTGCTTCTGCGCCAGCCGGGCGACGGCCATACAGGACTCGCGCAGGGCTTGCCGCAAAGAGAACTCATGCAGGAACAGCTCGGTTTGCCCGGCTTCGAGCCGCGAGAGGTCTACCAGCTGATTAAGGCTCGATTGCAGCTGCATCCCCGAAGACTGAATCTTTTCGCAGAAGCGGCGCTGCGTGCCGCTCAGGTCTTCATGGTCAAGAAGAATCTCCGTAAAGCCCAGGATCGAAGTCAGCGGCGTGCGCAGCTCGTGCGACATACGCGCCAGAAAGAGCGAGCGGTAACGCGCCACGCGCTGCAACTCGCGGTTGGCATCCTCCAGATCGTGCGTGCGCTGTTGTAGCTCTTCTATCAGATGCTCTATGCGCTCGTGCTGTTCGTGCAGCGCCGCCGCCCGCCGCGCATTGCCGACCGCGATGACGATCGGAGCGGAGATAAAGCGTATGCCGTTCAGGGCCGCGCGCAGGCGCTCCGGGTAAGCCGTGACGGCGACGAGCGCGCCGACCAGAGTCCCGCGAGCGTGGATCGGCACGGCGACGCCCGCGTATAACCCGGCTTTTTCCAGCGCGCGACGGTATTCGTCCGCGCCTTCTTCCGTTTCCCCCTCGCTCTCGTCGAGCCATACCTGTAGCTCGCGGCCCACGCGCTCGACCGTCGAGGCGAGCATCGCTCCGACCTCAAGGGCTCGCGCCTGGTCGAAATGCTCGTGCGTGTGGATGGCGCTCTGGGTCAGGCTTCCGTCCCCGTCGCGCAGGTAGATGATGATGCAGCACAAATCCCAGTGCCGCAGCAACATCTCGGAGAAGGCCGCGCAGACATCGGACGGGGTGCTGATCGTGGGCGAGAAAGTCTGTGTGTAGAAGAGGTCTACTATCTCAGCGCTCAGGGCGTGCAGTTCGCTGCGGCGCGCATCACTGCCACTTCCCGCTTCCTCTACCGGTAGAGTCGTCGCCTTGTCTATTCCCTGCTTACTCATTTAACGCATGGCGCGGCCCGTCGCTGATAGCGAAATAAACCTGGCCGCCGGACTGATACTAAGACTTTGTTAGGGGAAATATAGAGCGCCGCGCATACAAGTGTCAAAGCGAGCCGGGCGAGTGTAGACTTTCAGGGGCGGTAGTGACGGCCACGGCCCGCTCGCGTCTCTGGCGCCTGGCGCGCTCAGGTTTCGAGCGAGGGGCGCGCGAGCGCCCCCCAGTCTCTGAACATCTCCCGTATTCTCAAATGGCGCGCGCCTGCGTTATGATGTTTCGAGGGGTGACGAGTAGTTCTCCCTCTCGCGCGCCGCCGAGGTCAGCCCGTGGCTGGGCCGGGCGCGCTCTCTTCCCTGTTACGGGTCCCTTTACATGAACGGTCAACTGTCCGAGCATCCGCTCGCCGAACTCATACACGAGATATCAAACGCAGGTTTATCAGGTTCGCTGCGCTTGACGCGCGAGCGCGTCAAGATGGTCGTCTACTTTGAGGAGGGCGGCATCGTCTACGCCACTTCGAACCTGCGCGCACACCGTTTGTCGGAATGCGCGCGGCGCTGGGGAATAGTCGCCGTGCAGCGACTGGCGAGCGAGAGAGAGAGAATGTCGGATATGGAGCTGGGCCTTGAGCTGGTCGGGCGTGGCGATCTGAGCCGCGAGGAGTTCGAGGACTTACTGGCGCGGCAGGCGTTGGAGGTGGTGCGCCCGGCGCTGCTCTGGACGGACGGCGCATGGAGTTTCGATCCGCGCGTCCGCTTGACGGTCGAAGTTCAGACGAGGGCGGACGCCAGGGAGCTTTTGATGGAGTGCGCGCGCCGCCTGCCGCATGAATTCATCACGGCGAGGTTTATGCACAAGGGCGCGGAGGAAAAACTGTCGCCCGCGCCACCGGTCGAAAACGGTCTCAAGCTCTCGCCCGTCGAGGCGTTCGTCCTTTCGCGCGTCGATGCGCCCATCGCTTTATTAGAGCTTACGGCCATCAGCGGAATGCCCGAGACCGATACGCTGCAAGCCCTCTACGCGCTCGTGCTCGGCGGATTGCTCAAGCGAGACTCTGGCCCGCGCGCCTTCACCGCCCAACAGCTCGCCAGGGCGCGGGCGGTCAAGACGGCGCAGGCCAGGGCCACGCCCGTTTTGAAGCCCGCCGCAGCGGAAGCCGCGCCCGCCGAAGAGGAAGTGAAAGCGCCGCCCACCCCTTCGGCCGAGGAGGTCAGGCAGAACGAGTTGGCCATGTTGTTCGCGCGTCTGAGCGACGCAGCGAATCACTACCAGGTGCTGGACCTGAGCCGGGATGCGGAGGCGGGCGAGATCAAGCGCGCCTATCACACGCTCGCCAAGCGCTTTCACCCGGACAGGTTTCATAAGGACGCAGACCCCTCCCTTTATGCGCGCATCGAGGATGCTTTCGCGCGAATCTCTCAGGCCTACGAGACGCTTAAAGATCAGCAGATGCGCGCCGCCTATGATCGAACGCTCGGCCCGCCCGTCGCCATGCGCCCGCCTCCACCGCCGGCCGAAGCGAAGGAGAAGCCCACCGCGAAGGCGGCCGCTAAAAACCAGCCGGCGCCCGCGAGCACGCCCTGGCAGCGTCCGGCATCCGTCTCCGTCGAGCCCGAAGAGATTTACCAGCGCGGAGCCGCTGCCTTCCAGCAGGGCAACCAGACGCTCGCGCTCTCCTATCTTGGCGAGGCGGCGCGAATGGTTCCGAAGCAGGCGCGCTATCGCGCTCAATACGGGCGGGCGCTCGCCGTCAATACGCAGACGCGACACCAGGCCGAGGCTGAATTTCAGGCCGCCATCGCCCTGGACAAAGGCAACGTCTATTATCGCGTGATGCTCGCGCGGCTTTACAGTGAAATGGGGATGCTGCGTCGCGCGCAGAGCGAGCTGGAACGCGCCCTAGCCATAGACCCGCAGAGCCAGGCGGCCCGACAGCTACTCGACAAACTGAGAAGCAAAGGTTAAAAAGAAGGATGAAGGCGGATGCTTGAAGGATGAAGTGAAGACGTTTTCTCACTTCATCCTTCAAGAGCGTCGCGCATCTTTCACTGTTCGATCATGGGAACACCCCGCATCGATCTCAACGAAAACGACCGTGTTCTAGGCGAAGTCTTCGCCGAGCTGGCCGCAGTGTCGGACCGTTTCGAGGCCTACGCCAATCCGCACGCGCGCAGGGTGGCGACGCTGGCCGACGAGGTGGCGAAGCTTTTCAAGCTCGCACGGCAGGATCGCTCCTCGCTGCGCATCGCGGCGCTCGCGCACGATATGGGCGAAGTCGCCATGGGGCGCGACTATATCAAGCGAGCCGGCCCGCTCAACGCCGAGGAGCGCCTGGACCTGGCGCGTCATCCTTTGATCGGCGAGCATGAGGCGGCGCGCTCCGGCGCTGATCGCGGCGCGCAGCTTCTGGTGCGCTGGCATCAGGAATGGTGGAACGGGATGGGCTACCCGGACGCGCTTGAGCGCGAACAGATTCCGCTGGCGGCCCGCATACTGCGCGTCGCAGACGCCTACGCGGCCCTGACCGACGCCCGTACCTTTCGCCCCGCCCGCACGGAAGACGAAGCGCGCAGGCACTTGGCCGAATGGGCCGCTCTGGAATTCGACCCGCGGGTCGTGCAGGCTTTTCTCTCGCTCGAATCAATCGAGGAGCTTCGATCCTACGCCGCGATGGAGATAAAAGGCGTGGGCCTGCGCGACGAGGGTTCTGAGTGGAGAACAGGAACAGGCTTTTGACTTAGGACGGGCGGGCTCACCTGGATGACCATGTACAAAGCACCAAGCGCGGTTCCCGGCGGATGGCTTGCTTTTGAATTGAGCGTGCTGCGCCGACTGAAGTTTCGCTCGGTGGCGCTTCCCTTCGGCGGCGAGCCTTATCTGGGAATCTACCTCAAACACTGGGGCGTGCGCGTGGCCGCCAACGACCTGGCCCAATGGGCCTGGACAAAAGCCTCCGCTTACATAGAGAACAATACGGAGCGTCTGACGGAGGACGATCTCGCCTTCCTGCTCGAAGACACCTACATGCCACGCGAGGAAGCGGGCAATACACCGACGCGGCGCTGGTTCAACGAGACGGATGCTCTATGGTTCGACAACCTGCGCGAGAACGCGGAGAGGATGCAGTCGCCGGCCACGCGAGCGCTTGCCCTCTCGACCGGAATGATGGTCGGCGATTACGTGCTCTCCTTCGACGACCAGACGCGCAGGCTTCGTCAGCCGCTCTCCTTGCCCGATGTCTTCGAGCGCGTGTGGCGAAGCGAGCCCGCGCCCGTCAACAATGCGCAACGCAACCTGAGCGCCAACATGGAGGCGCGCGAATTCGTTGCGCAGCAGCACACTGACCTTCTCTTCCTGCGCCTGCCGCACGCCAGCAATAAGCACGAGTGGCGAAGGAACGCGCCCTCGGCCTGGCGCGAGGAGTGGGTGCGCGGCACGGACGGCTTCTGGGACGAGATGGAGAAGAGATGCGCGGGACGCCTGGGCTCCTACGCCGAGACCAAGCAGCAATATTTGAGCTTCGTGGAGGACTTGCTGCAAACCGCAGCCCATCTTCCGGCCTGGGCCATCGCCTATGCCGAAAACGGCTTCGTCTCCACGAGCGACCTCGTCGAATGTATCAACCGCGTGCGCAAGGTCGGCTCCGTCTACGCCAAAGATTTCTCGGAGCTGATGGGCGCTCGCGCCTCGATCATCACGGCGTAAAGGCAATCAAACGCCGGCCTCGACGCTTTTACCAAAAGCCTGATAATCGCCTACTGATTACTTTTGACGATCACGAGCGTCTGATCGTCGTTTCTCTCACGCGTGCCCGACCAGCCTTCAATCTCGTCGAAGATCGCGCGCTGTATCTGCTCGGCCCGCAGCCTCCTGTGTTTGATGGCGAGCTGCATGAGACGCTCCTCGCCGTATTCTTCGCCGTCAGCGCGCTCGGATTCCGTGATACCGTCGGAAAAGATCAGCAGTAGATCGTCTTTACGAAGTTGGACGGACGCCTCCTCAAACCTGGCCCAGTCAAAAGCGCCGACCATGATGCCGCCCGCGACCAGTCGCTCCACATGGCCGTCGGCGCGCACCAGCAGCGGCGCATTGTGCCCCGCGTTGGTGTAGCGCAGCGTGCGCGTGTGCTCTTCGTAGATGGCCAGAAAGAGGGTCGCGAAGCGGTTCGAATCTGTGCTCTGGCAAAGCTGTTCGTTGATGTTGGCCGTCATGCGCGAGACCGCGCCATCCATACCGGCGTCCGCCACGACGTGCGCGAGCAGCTTGCCTCCGCCGCCCGCAGCCGAGACGGCCACGGCGCGCTCCGCGATGCTCAAACGCTCGGCCGTGATGGTCGTCTGCGCGCGCAACGCCGCCTGCAAATTCGACATCACGAGCGCGGCCGATACCCCCTTGCCAGCCACGTCGCCGAGCGCGACGGCGACCAGGCCGGGCGCGATCTCTATATAATCGTAGTAATCGCCGGCCACGCCGCGCGCCGCGCGACAGTCGGCCGAGATATGGACGGTGCGTAGCGGCGGCACGCGGCGCGGAAAGAGCTGGGCCTGGACTTCGGCCGCGATCTCGACTTCGCGCTCAAGCCGTTCGCGCTCCACGCGCTCGTGAAGCAGCGATTCGATGTTGGCCGCCATATCGTTGAAGGAGCCGGCCAGCTCGCCCAGCTGGTCTTGCGAGCGAACGCGGACGCGGTACGAGAAGTCGCCGCGCTTGATAAACTGCGTCGCGCCGTAAAGCTTGTGCACCGTGCCCGTGACGGCGCGCGTCATCCAGGCGGCGGCAAAGAGCGCCAGCAGTTCCAGCACCAGGAAAGTAATACCGACGGCCGTGAGCCCCTTGCGCCAGGCCACTCCGGGCGAGCTGCTTCCCAAAAACTGTTTGCCCGCCAGCGTCCAAGACCAATCGAAGATAAAGCTCAGGCTCTCCTTGGCCATGCCGTTCTGCCAGTTGGTCAGGGGCAGGACTACAGGGTAGACCGTTCCCCCGCCGGGCGTCTCTCCGAATT
>DASQYE010000596.1:0-2134 GCA_035639355.1 Pyrinomonadaceae bacterium | reverse complement strand
AATCGACGGTGCCTGTGGGCACGGGCGAGAGCTTGCGCCGGCTGATACGCGAGAATCAGAGGAAACAGACCAATTTCGGCATCGTCTCAAATCCGGAATTCCTGCGCGAGGGCGCGGCGATAGACGATTTTATGCGGCCCGACCGAGTCGTCATAGGCAGTTGCGACGAAGAGGCCATCGCCATCATGCGAGACCTTTATCGCCCGCTCTTCCTGATCGAGACCCCTTTCGTCATCACATCGCTCGAAGCCGCGGAGCTGACCAAGTACGCGGCCAACGCTTTTCTGGCGACAAAAATCTCTTTCATTAATGAGATCGCCAATCTCTGCGACCGCATTCATTGCGACGTGCATGACGTGGCGCGCGCCATAGGCATGGACGGCCGCATCGGACGAAAATTTCTGCACCCAGGGCCGGGCTTCGGCGGCTCGTGCTTTCCCAAGGATACACGCGCTCTTTCGGCAATCGCGCGCGCTTACGGCTGCGAGCCTTTGATGGTGGATGCCGTCATAGAGATTAACAGCCGTCAGCGCGCCCTGATGGTACCTAAGATAGAGAGCCTTGTGGGCGACCTGCGCGGCAAGATCATCACCATCCTCGGCCTCTCCTTTAAACCGGAGACGGACGATATGCGCGAGGCCCCGTCCGTGGACATTATTCGCGGCCTCGTCGAACGCGGTGCTACGGTACGCGCCTACGACCCCGTGGCGATACCGGAGGCGATGAAAATCCTGCCCGACATATCTTACGCCGAAGATGAATATGCGGCGGTCACGGGGGCCGACGCACTGGTTTTCGTCACGGAGTGGAATCAATTCCGCGCTCTCGATATGGAGCGCATACGCGGCCTTATGCGAAGCCCCAGGATAGCCGACCTGCGCAATATCTATGAGCCCGAAGACATGCGCGAGCTGGGCTTCGATTACGTCGGAGTTGGAAGATAAAAAGACAGATGTCAGATGCTAGATGTCAGATGTTAGTAAAAGGCCGACATCTAGCATCCAGCATCTAACCTCTATTTATATGAGTCTATCGGGAATCGTTCTAGTCACAGGAGGCGCGGGCTTCGTCGGGTCGCATATTGCGGCCGCACTGGCGGAGAGAGGCGCGCGCGTGCGCGTCATAGATGATTTATCGACGGGCCATCGCGAGAATCTTGAAGAGATCGGCGGCGATGTCGATTTCGTAGAAGCGAGCCTAGTTGACGAAGACGCGACGCGGCGCGCCCTGGAAGATGTCGAGCTGGTGTTTCACGAGGCGGCCATTCCTTCCGTGCCGCGCTCTATAGATAACCCGCGCGAGACGCATCGGGCCTGCACGGACGCGACCTTCCAGCTTCTCCTCTCGGCCCGCGACCGTGGAGTGCGTCGCTTCGTCTACGCTGCGTCAAGCTCGGCTTACGGGGATCAGCCGGGGCTGCCGAAGAGGGAAGAGATGCGCCCCGACCCGCTTTCGCCCTATGCGGCCGCGAAACTCGTCGGCGAGTATTACTGCCAGGTCTTCACCAGGGCTTACGGGCTGGAGACGGTTTCTTTGCGTTACTTCAACGTCTTCGGCCCCAGGCAAGATCCAAGCTCGCAATATTCCGGCGTCATCTCGCGTTTCATCAGCGCGCTGATGAGCGGCGAGCGGCCCATTATCTACGGCGACGGGGAGCACTCGCGCGACTTCACCTACGTAGCGAACGTCGTCGAGGCGAACATGCGCGCGTCACAGTCCACACAGGCCGTCGGGCAGATCATTAACATCGCCAACGGTCAGCGGACTACCTTGAATGAGCTGCTGAGCGTTTTGAAGAATCTGACGGGGCGAACCCACGTCGAGCCCGAGCACAGGGAGGCGCGCGTCGGCGACGTTCGTCACAGCCTCGCCGACATCACACGGGCGCGCGGGTTGTTGGGTTACGAGCCGCGCGTCGGCCTCGAAGAAGGCTTGCGATCAACGATTGAATGGTGGAAGCAGAGCCGCTTCGCCGCACCAGCGGGGCCGAGCCGTTCTTCTTAGTGAAGAGAGATCAACGGACGTTTCGGAAAAGACAAAAAGAGCAGGGGCCAGATGCTTTACATCTAGCCCCTGCTCTTTTGTCTCAGTTGGAACCGGCCCGCCAGGATTAATCTCGCGGAGCGGGTAGCCT
>DASQYE010000595.1:0-2695 GCA_035639355.1 Pyrinomonadaceae bacterium | reverse complement strand
AGGTTGAGGATGATCGGATAGTTGCGAGCCCAGGCGCGCGTCTGCCCGATCTTGCGCAACACTTCCTCGGAGACGGTTCTCATCGCCGCGATATTCTCGACTTCGTGATCGGTGATGCGCGGATTGTTCATGACCGCCATGGCGACGACCTTGTTGGAATCGCGTATCAGGATCGCGCGCGTCTCGCGGTCGCCTTTCATGCCGAGCTTGATGCGGTCCTTGACGGTCATGAGCATGATGCGGCGTATGAGCGAGATGCGCTCGGGCGAGATTTCGTCGCTTTCCAGACGCGCGTCGGCGATGATGCGCTCGGCATTCGCGGCGCGCTGCTCGAAGCTTTCTTCGAGGAGTTGTTCGATGCGCTCAAGCGCCAGCCAGGAGTCGTCTATATCCTCGTCCGAGACTTCTATGTGCTGTGCTATGAGCCATGCGTCCTCGGGCGCGAACGATTCGTCTTCGGCGAGCGACTCTGCGCTCTCGAAAAACTCGGCGGCGGCCGTCTGTCCGCGCGCGCGCAGCTCGCCCGCGATCTGTTGCGCGCCGCGCTCCTTCTCGAAGAACTCGCGCCGCGTCTCACGCGCGCGGCGTTCGGCCTCGGGCGTCCGCGCCGGATTATTGATGACGGCGTCGATGATCGAGGGCGCGCGTATCAATCGCTGCTGATTGATGGCGATCAGCTCCAGCAGCGACCCGTCTGTGGTGGCGGCGGCAAGCAGCGCGATGGCCTCGTCGGGCGTGCCGTGGTTGAGCGTCACGGCCTCTTGAATCTCGCGCCCGGCGCTCGTGCGCGTGGCGAGATAGCCGAGCACGGCGGGCGCAGTCTCGCTCGTCCTGGCGATTTCTAAAAGCTCGCCCTCGTCCTGCGACTCAAGCGTGGAGTTGGCAGCGCCCGCGATCTCCGCGTTGTCGCTCGCGCGCAGGGCCACTAGCGCTTCGAGAAGATCAGCCTGCGGAAGAGGCAGCAACCCGCGCGCCGCCATCATGCGCGCCTGCTGCGGAGCCTTGCCTGCGACGATGGCTTTAACAAGCGGATTAGTTGATGTGACGTTTGCGCTCATACGAGAAGGGATAATGTACCCCGCTCAAGCAGGGCGAGAGTGAGCGCGTCGCGCCTGCTCCCGCTCTGCCGTTGCGAGTGCGATTTTCTGACTGTGTCAAGCGCCACAGCACTTCTTGTATTTCTTGCCAGAGCCGCAGGGGCAGGGCTTGTTTGGGCCAACCTTGGGCTGATCGCGCGTGATGGTCTTGGTCTTCGCGGCCTCTTCGCCGGCGGCGGTCGCTCCCTGGTTCGGCCCCGTGAAGGTCAGCGCCGACGCACGGCGGGGGGCGCGTCGCTGCTGGAGCTGTTCGGGCGCTTGTTCTGTTACGACCTGCAAGTTAAAGAGCGAGCGGATTGTGCTCTGGTCAATGCGGTCAAGCATCGCCTGGAAGAGATCGAAGCTCTCTTTCTTGTATTCGACGAGCGGGTCTTTCTGCCCGTAGCCGACCAATCCTATGCCCTGCTTGAGGTGGTCGATCGCCAGCAGGTGATCCTTCCATTGCGCATCTATGATGTTGAGCATGATGATACGCTCGTAGGTGCGCATGGCTTCGACGCCGATTTGCTGCTCCTTCTCCGCGTACCTTGCCTTGAGCTTCTCCCAGATGGTTTGCTCTATCTCTTCCGAAGTCGCGTTCGCAAAATCAATCCGCTCGGCTTCGGCGTCGAAATCGTAGATGGAGTCGAGCTGTACCTTGTAGTTCGTCACGTCCCAGTCTTCGGGCGCGACATCCGGGTTGAGATACTGCTTGGTGAGGTCGGCGAGCAGGTCGCGCGCCACACCCGTATCGCCAAGCAGGTAATCGCGCTGATCTGGCTCTTCCATCAACTGGCGGCGCAGGCCGTAAATGGTCTCGCGCTGCTTGTTCATCACGTCGTCGTATTCCAAGAGGTGCTTGCGAGACTCGAAGTTGCGGCCCTCGACAGACTTTTGCGCGCCCTCTATGCGCTTGGAGACCATCTTGGATTCGATGGCGACGCCCTTCTCCATCCCCAGACGCTGCATCAGCGCTTTAACCTTATCGCCCGCGAAGATGCGCATCAGGTCGTCTTCCAGAGAGAGGAAGAAACGCGAGGAGCCCGGATCGCCCTGGCGTCCCGAGCGCCCGCGAAGCTGGTTGTCGATGCGGCGCGATTCGTGCCGCTCCGTGCCGATGATATGCAGGCCGCCCAAAGAGACGACTTCCTTATGTTCCTCTTCGACGATGCGCTTGGCGTGCGAGAGAGCCTCCTGCCATTGCTCGTCCGTCGCTTCGTCCGGGTCTATCTCTTCGCGCTTGAGAAACTCGCGCGCCATGAACTCAGGGTTTCCGCCCAGGAGAATGTCAGTGCCGCGCCCGGCCATGTTGGTGGCGATGGTGACAGCGCCCTTGCGGCCCGCCTGGGCTACGATCTCCGCCTCGCGCTCGTGATACTTCGCGTTCAGCACGTTATGGGGGATGCCGTCTTTTGCCAGGCGACGCGCGATCAGCTCAGAGTTCTCGACCGAGACCGTACCGACGAGCGTGGGCTGCCCCTTCTCGTGGCACTCTTTGATCTCCTCGACCACGGCATCCCATTTTTCGGGCAGCGTGCGGTAGATGGCGTCCGGGTTGTCCTCGCGCACCATCGGCTGGTTGGTCGGGATGACGATCACATCCAGCTTGTAGGTCGAAT
>DASQYE010000594.1:0-4916 GCA_035639355.1 Pyrinomonadaceae bacterium | reverse complement strand
CGTCGCGCCGTAGCCGAACGATTTAGCGCGCGGCCCGCGCCTTTTCGTCCGCCTCAAAGACGTGCCGAGCGCGCTTGAGGAATCACTGTCCATTGCCCTGTACCTGCTGGCCGCCGTCGCCGTCGTCCGTCTCGTCGTCTTCGCTGCCCTGGTTGTCGTCGCCGTCGTCGTCGTCGGGCAGGGCCGTTCCCTTCTGGTCGCGTATGTGGAGCACTGTGCATTCGTCGTCCTCGTAGACGATGTCGAACCAGCCGCTCTCCTTGGCATTGAAATAGAAATCGTTGTGCACGTCTTCATTATCGGAGAAGACGTAACGCGCGCCGAAGCGGTCGCGTATGATCGGCCCGGCGTCCTTCACACGACCGAGCGTGATGTCGTCGTAGAGCTTCGATAGCTCAGGGTTTTTGTCCAGCAGGTAGGTCGGGTCGAGCCCCGAAGCGTAGGTGTGCGCCGTGTCATAGAAGAACATCTTAGGGAAATCGTCACAGTCCGTATTGAAGACCATCTGGCCCTCGGGCGCGTGCTCGCTAATCCACCGCATACCGCCGCGATAGCGATCGGGCCCGGATTCTCCACCAATGGTCTTCACCGTCTCGGTCACGTTAACGACCAGGACAACGCCCAGTAGGAGCGCGACGAAGGCGGCAGCGCCCGTCTGCCAGTATTCACGATGGCGCTGCCGGTCGTTCGCGGCGGCCCGCTCGTGCCTGTCCAGAAACGGGCGCAGCTCGTCGAGCACGTCTTCGGGCAACCGTCGCGCCGCCGAGCGCGCCCCGTCAAAGATCGCTTGCAGGGTGAAGGCCGCGAAGAGCACGGCGAAGGGCGGCCAGTATTCTACGAAGCGGCGCGAGCGAAAGCTGGCGATCATCAGCAGCGTCGAGAAGACCAGGAAGAAGAGCGGGCGCGCGGCCCGCCGCCTGTCCGACCAGTCGAAGGCTATGTAGCCGACAAGCATCGCCGCAAACGCCACCAGGCAGCTTCCCAGAAAGAACCAGCTTTCGTACGGATACCACTCCGAGCCGACGCTGGTGGAAAAATCCCCCAGCCGTACTTTTATCCAGAGATGCTCAAGGAAGAGCGCGACGTTTTTAGGGAAGTACGGATTGATGAGGAAGCCGGCGACGATGCCCAGGCCCGTCCACACGAGCGGACGCCACTCGAAGCGGCGCTCGCTCCACCCGAGCACGACCGTCCAGATCAAGGCCGCCGCCCCTAGCGTCACAAACAGGCTATAAGTCCAGACGTATAGGAACGCCAGCGGCGCGAGCCACCTGTAGCGTCTCTCAAACAGCAGGTAGATGCCCGCCACCATAAAGACGATCGAGAGCGGCGGAGCCTTGGCCATGCTCAAGCGATAGAGGAAGGGAGCGGAGCAGGCGAGCATCGCCACCAGCCACACCAGCGTATAGCTGATGCGATAGCGCACGATCAACCAGTAGCAGGAGAAGACGGCGAGGCTTGCGAAAACGGTCGCCGCCACCTTCGCGCCCATCCGCAGGTCGCCGAACCAGGTGAAGGGTATCTGTAGGATGTGAAACAGCAGGTGATGGTCTACGTAATCCTTCGGATTGAGCGTGGTCAGCGGCAGCCACTTGAAGACGGGCGGCAACAGGTGGCCCCCTCGCATGTTCTCCCACAGCAGGCGACTCCACTTGATGTGGTAATAACCGTCGAAGTCTCCGCAACAAATGCTGCTGTTCGAGAATTGCAGCTTCCAGAAGATCAGGCCGATAGTGACCGCACCGACTGCCAGGTAAACGGCGCGCGCGGCCCGTTCGGATGCGACCGTGCCCCACGTCCGGCTGCTGCTACTGCTGCGGCCCGCGCCCTCCTCGGCCTCCTCCGGCCCCGTCACCCCGTCATGTACATCCTGCATAGCGATCAAAAAAGGGATGAGGGCCGCAGGGATAAATGATTGAGCTACTGCTCAAGTGAATCAATCACTCAACCCACTTCATCCCGCACCCCTCTGCGGCCCTCATCCCTTCTATTCATTCCTCCTTCAAGCGCTCGATGAGTTCGAGGAGCGACATGGGGTTGATGGGTTTGGTCAGATGGGCGTTGAAGCCGGACTTGAGCGCGCGCCCACGGTCGTCGAAAGCCGAGAAGCCGGTGACGGCGATCAGCGGCACGCCGCTGTAATCGGGCAGGCGACGCAGCTCCTCGGCCAGCTCGTAGCCGTTCATTCCCGGCATCCCTATGTCCGAGACGACGACATCGAAGGAGCCGTCGCGCGCCGCCTCCAGCGCATCGTAGGCCGAGTACGCGAGCACCGTTTCATAACCTGCATGTTGAAGAAACAGGGCGATCATCTCCGTCACGTCCGGCGCATCATCGACCACCAGGGCGCGCGGTCTGCCGACATCTCTCTCGGCGGATCCGCTGCTTTTCGGCGCGCGCTCGCTTGAGCTATCTCTGCCGCTTGAGAATAGCTGGCTCGATAGCCGTAGGGTACAGAATAATTCAGGGCGCTCTGTAAAGATCGGGGCTAGCGCACTATGCATTAGCAATTCCTCCTCAGCACGGAAAGCGCGAGGTGTTGATGAAATATTTCTTCCCTGGAAAACGTCTTCGGCTCTCAGACGAGAGATAGAGATCGGGCCTTTGCGACCTTCGGCGGGATTACTGCCCTTGCGTTCGCTCCCTCAGCACTTGCTCAATCCTCGTCACCAACTCATGCGGATCGACCGGTTTGGCGATATGCGCGTCGAAGCCTGCGGCCAGCGCTGTCTCCTCATCCGCCTGCGAGGCGTAACCCGTCAGCGCCACCGCCGGAACGTTGCGCAGGTGCGGCCACTCGCGCAGCCTCCTGAGCAACTCGTAACCGTCAATTTCCGGCATCCCGATATCTGAAAGCATAATATCAAACCACATTGACGGCGCAATGCGCAATGCTTCGGCGGGAGAATCGCAGCTCGTCACCTCGTAGCCACGCGCTTCGAGGGCCAGCCGCAGCATGTTCAGCGTATCGACGGCATCTTCGATGACCAGCACGCGAAGGCGCTGCTTGTCGCGCACGGGCGGCGGCGGCGCTTCGGGCGCTCTGGTCTGTACGAGCGTCATTCGTCTCGTCTCCAGGCGCGGAAGGTGGACGGTGAAATGGCTGCCGAGTCCGAGCCCTTGGCTCGCAGCCTCGACCGTTCCGCCGTGCGCTTCGACGAAGCTTTTGACGAGCGCCAGACCGAGGCCCAGTCCGCCGTGCTCTCTCGTTTTCGAGCCGTCCGACTGGCGAAAACGCTCGAAGACGAAGGGCAGGAAATCCTGGCTGATGCCCTGTCCCTCGTCTATGAAATGAACGTGCGCCTCGCTCGCATCCGATTCGCAGACGACCCGCACGCGCGTCTCCCGGTCGGAGAATTTGATGGCGTTGTAGAGCAGATTCCAGAAGACTTGAACGAGGCGGGTGCGGTCGCCCTTGACCGTCACCATACTGTTTCTCTCGAAGGGCACGACTTCGATGCGTATGGAGCGCCGGTCGGCTTCCGAGCGCACGGTCTCGACGGCCTCCTGGACGGCCGCCGCGACCGCGACGGGATTCTCGTCGATCTGCATCTTGCCGCTCATAATGGCCGACATATCCAGCAGGTCGTTGATGAGCCGGGTCAGGGCATAAGAGTTTTTATCTATTACGGCCATCCCCTGCTCGATCTCGCGCGGGTCCAGAGAGCCGCCGCGTATCATGTGCACCCAACCGACGATCGGTGTCAGGGGCGCGCGTAGCTCGTGCGAGAGCGTGGCTAAAAATTCGTCCTTGGCGCGGTTGGCCTCTTCGGCCTGGGCGCGCGCCGTGCGCTCCACCTCGTAGACCCGCGTGTGGTCTATGGCGAGCGCGACGCGATCCGCGATCAACTGCAAGAGGCGCGTATCGTCTTCATTGAACCGTCGAGTCTTGAGCGTGCCGATATGAGTGACGCCGATGGCGCGGCCTTCTACCATGAGGGGGACGCCGAGCAGCGAGCGCAGCCCCTTCTCGTGCAGTAGAGGATTGAGCACGTTGAAATGATCGAGGTCTTCGATGATGATAGGCCGCCGCTGGGCGACGATGCTGCCGGCGAACCCACGGCCTACGGGCAGACGGATTCCGCGCTCGACCTCTTCTTCGAGCCCCTTGGCGGCCCATGCCACCAGCTCGTCGCCCTCCTCTTCAACCAGCAGGATGGCGACCGTGTCCACGTGCAGAACCTCACGGATGCGCGTTAGCATCTCGTCGATCAGGTCGTTGACAGAGAAGTGCGCGAGCGCGGCCTCCGTGATGAGCTGAACGCTTTCGAGCCTATGTGTCGCCGCTTCGGCCATGAGTCGCGCTTGCTGCTCGCGCCCCAGAATCTCCTCACGCTCTACGGCGGCCAGCTTTTGATCGTGTATGTCGGTGCTCGTGCCGAACCACTTGACGACTTCTCCCTTCTCGTTGCGCACGGGCACCGCGCGGCCCAGGTGCCAGCGATAAGCCCCGTCGGCCGCCCGCTTGAAGCGATACTCGATCTCGTAATTCTCGCCCGTCTTGACCGAGGTGGCCCAACGCCTGAGACACCGTTCCGTATCTTCCGGGTGCAGGACGGGCTGCCAGCCCCAGCCGAGCGTCTGCTCCATCGTCATGCCGGTGTATTCAAACCAGCGCCGGTTGTAATAATCGAAAGAGCCGCCGGCGTCGGCCGTCCAGACGATCTGCGGCATGGCGTCGGCCAGCGCGCGATAGCGCTCCTCGCTCTCGCGCAGCTTATCTAGTACGGCTCGCAGCTCGGCCTTGCGTTTGTCGGGCAGAATGCGACTTAATCTCATGACGAAAGATTGCCTCCCAGGATAAAGCTCGAAGGTTCACGGACGCGGCGGCCCGTGCTCGTCTTTCCCCTTATCCCGGCGTTCTCGCGGCAGGAGTGTGTGAGCGCTAGCGTCGGGTCGCAAGCCATATTCAGCAA
>DASQYE010000593.1:0-2984 GCA_035639355.1 Pyrinomonadaceae bacterium | reverse complement strand
GCGAAAATGATTTTTCTCATCGGTTTTAAAATCCTCTTCCCGGCTTCCGGCTCGCCTTCGTGGGCCGGGCCTTGCCCGCCGCGTCCGAGGCCGATAGTCTTCTGCCTCCGAGCGCGGATAAGTTTTCTAAGGGGGCTTGATGCAAAACGGGGGACGGGTTAAATGACGGATCGCTTTAAACAGAGGGGAACGATATCGAGAGTATAGCAGCTAAAGCATGGCAAAGACATGCCAGTTGTGGCGCGCGGGCTCTTTTACGGGCCGAGGGCTCCGGCTATAACCTGCAATCCGGTCACGTGCGGGCGCGGTCTTGATCGTCGCCATACGCCGGCTGATGATAAGCGTCTAAGACGAATGCGGGTGAAGCGCTCGCGCGTCCAGAGCCGGCCTCACCCGCATTCTGCATCGCTCTTCTGACGAAGAGCCTAGACCCTTGTGAACATGATAAGCAGGGCGAAGAGCACGAGCGACTCGATCAGCGCCAGGCCGAGAATCATCATGGTCTGGATGCGACCGGCGGCTCCAGGGTTTCGCGCCGCGCCCTCGACGGCCGAAGCGGCGATGCGCGATTGGCCCAAAGCGCCGAGTCCGGCGGCGATGGCGAAACCAAACCCGATGGCGATTGCCCTGTACTTATTGACGCTCGCCTCGTTGTCCGGGGCGGCGGCCTGCGCCAACGCGGGCGCTGCGCTCATCAACACGCCTAGAATGCTGAAGAAAGCAAATCTAAGTTTTCTCATCTCTCTTTTCCTCTCTGAAAGTCTCAAGGCCATTCAAAGCGCGAGGGCATGACGAAAGAGAGTGACCGGACGCTTTTTCTATTATTTCGCCCGCCTCCGGTATTCGCCGCCCCTCTAACAACGGCGCTCCAGCGATGCTGGCCCAAAGTGCGCTCTCCTCTCAAAAAGGGAAAGCTTATCAAACGGCGTCTATGGCCCGCTCTTTTTCTACACGCCACTCGCTTTGAATCGACGTAACTAATGTGCGCCTCAACGTGCGCGGGCGCGCTTGCCCGCGTCGCTCAAGGGCGCGTCCATTATGAAGATGCCAGACGAGCAATGAATACTTGGATAAATAATAATCATCTGCCATCTCGAAATCTTTGACCGCCGGCCTACACCGGCTGAATGATCTCCGAGGCGGCCGCATGGTGCTCGGCATCCGCGTGGCCCTCGTGCTCGTCGTGCGGCGCGTGTGAAACTTCGCTGACATAGACCATCGAAAGCAGCACGAAGACGAATGTCTGAATGAAAGCCACGAAGAGCCCCAGTGGCATCAGCAGCACGGGAACCAGCCAGTAAGTGTAAGGCGGAAAGAGCCCCGCTATATTGGCCGCCACCTGCTCGTCCGCAAACATGTTTCCGAAGAGACGCAGGCCCAGCGACATTGGGCGTATGAAGTTGCCGATCAGCTCTATGAAAAAGATCAGCGGAGCAATCCACCAGATCGGCCCCGCGAAGTGTTTCAGGTGGCCGAAGATGCCGTTCTCCTTAATGCCGATGTAGTTGTAATAAATGAAGGACGAGAGGCCGAGGGCGAACGTCACGCTCGTCGAAGCCGTCGGCGACATGAAGAGCGGAAAGAAGCCCAACAGGTTCGAGACCAGTATCAGGACGGCGAACGTGCCGATGACCGGAAAGTATTTCAGCCCGTGCGGCCCTACGATGTCGGCCAGCATGTTGCGCAGCGAGATCACGGCCACTTCGAGCGTCTGCTGCCCGTGTCCGGGCTCGTCTTCGGAGAGCTTGCGTCGAAACAGGAAGATGACGATCACGCTTATGATGCACGCGATGACGAACATCACCGTGTACCAGGGAATTGCGTTCTCGGCCGTGTACGGGCCGAACACCGTCTCCGCGTTGGTGTGAAAAACTGAAAGGAAGCGATCCCACAGCGGCTTGGTGTAGTGAAGCTGAAACTGGTGCACGGGCTCGCCGAACAGATGATTTATCTTCTCGACGATGATCGGCATGTGATGCTCTGCCGCTGCGCCGCCATGCTTTTCAGCCTTTTCCAGGGTCTCGGCGGCCTCAATGGGCTTCTCGGGATTATCCAGTAGCCAGAACATTCCTTAACTTTCCTCTCGGTAAACGATGGCGAAATATAATTGCGTAAAGGCTTCGATCATAATCGCGGCGGCGAACGAGCACAAACCCGCGATCGTCGCGGCGACAGATACCAGATCGAGCGCGTAGGCGACGTAGACGACCGCCGCGATGATGAAATATCGCAGAATGTAACGCGCCGCGTTCAGCCTGGGCCTGCCGCCCTGTAGGGCCGCCGTGCCGAAGACCGCCGCGAGCGAAGTCCGCAGCCAGTGATGATTGAAGAATGAGAGAATGCCGCCGAGCAGCAGCCCCATCGTCACGCGCCACGGCGCAAGCGGCAGGCTGATTATGACGGCGAGCGCTACGGCCACACACATGCCGCGCAAGAGTCGCCGCTCAAGGGCTGCTCCTTCAAGGTCGGCGAACGGACTACTCCCCGCACTGTTGACGATTCCACTCATAATAAAGCTGGTAATTTTACACGCGCGGGCGGGCGCTGTCGAGTTCCAAAGCAGTCGGCTACTCTTCTAATCCCTACATTCCTGATCTATCCCCCGAAGTTGCAGGAGTAATCCGGCGCACACCAAACCTCATTAGTAGAAAAGGCTCCGGCGCTCAA
Organism: Pyrinomonadaceae bacterium; assembly: GCA_035639355.1. Taxonomy (GTDB): domain Bacteria; phylum Acidobacteriota; class Blastocatellia; order Pyrinomonadales; family Pyrinomonadaceae; genus DASQYE01. Next base: position 317 of record DASQYE010000593.1, on the reverse strand, counting down.
GCCGGAGCCTTTTCGTTAAGACACGCTTTGTTTGAGATTCATGGGCCGAAACGTTGGCGATACTCCTGCGACTCAATGAAGCCTCGGATCATCTCCCTGTAATCTCCAGTCGTGTTCAACTTATCGAGCCAAACCAGATACTGTGCGTCAGGCTCACGCCGCAAGTACGCGAAGTATCCCACCACCACAAACGCCTCGTTGAAGAAGCGCTGGCTGATCTCCGGGCTTTCCAACAGCTCTCTCAATGCCTGCCCTCTGGTAATGAGGTGCGCTCCCTGGCGGTTGCTCACGTCCGTTTTATTTGAGGGCTCGACTCC
>DASQYE010000592.1:0-2469 GCA_035639355.1 Pyrinomonadaceae bacterium | reverse complement strand
TTCTGATAAGTTTGGCCCACGCAGGAGATAAGCCCAGGCGAGCGAGCGACGCGCAGGCTTGATACGACGAGGCCCGAAGTAAGGCTTAAACACTTCGGGCCTCGTCGCATTACGTGGGCTTCGTCGTTGACGATTAGTGCTGTTCGCCTCTGGACTTTGATGGCGTCGCGGCGTCGTCCTTGGAGCCTTTCGTGGGAAAGCCGCGCTTTCGCATCAGCGCGTCTATCTGGGCGTCGCGGCCACGGAAGGCGCGGTAAGCCTCGGCCGGATCGACCGTATTGCCGACCGAAAAGATGTACTTGCGCAGGCGCTCGGCGACCGTTTTGTTATAGGGGCTGCCCGCTTCCGTGAATGCCCCGAAGGCGTCGGCCGTCAACACGTCCGACCATAGGTAGCTGTAATAGCCCGCCGAATATGAGTCGCCCGCAAAGACGTGACTGAATTGCGGCGTGCGGTGGCGCATCACGATCTCGCTCGGCATCCCAAGCTGGGCCAGCGTCTCGCGCTCGAAAGCGTCCGGGTCGATCTTGCGTTCCCCGGCGAGATGCAGCTTCATATCCACGAGCGCGCTCGCCAGATACTCGGTCGTCGCAAAGCCCTCGTTGAAGGTCGAGGCCCGTGCGATGCGGTCAACGATGGCCTGCGGGATTGGCTTGCCAGTCTGATGATGAACGGCGAAGCGCTGAAGAACCTCCGGCGTCGAGAGCCAGTGCTCAAGGAGCTGCGAGGGGAACTCTACGTAGTCGCGAGCGACGGCCGTCCCCGAAAGCGACGGGTACGTGACGTTAGAGTTGAGACCATGCAGCGCGTGACCAAATTCGTGAAACAGAGTCTCGGCGTCGTCCCACGAAACGAGCACGGGCTCGCCCGGCTTCCCCTTCACGAAGTTCGCGTTGTTAGAGACGATGGTCGTCACCTCGCCGTCGTATCTCTCCTGGCTGCGGTACGCGTTCATCCACGCGCCCGATCGTTTGCCGTCGCGCGCGTAAGGGTCAAAATACCAGAGCCCTACGTGACGCTTCGTGGCCTTGTCGGTCACTTCCCAGACGCGAACGTCCGGGTGATAGACGGGGACGTTCGTCACGGGAGTGAAGTTGAATCCGAAGAGTTCTCCGGCGACCCAGAACATTCCCTCGCGCAGCTTTTCAAGCTGTAGGTACTGCTTCACTTCATTCTGATCGAGATCGTAGCGAGCCTTGCGAACCTTCTCTGCGTAGTAGCGATAGTCCCACGGCTCGATCTTGATGTCCGCGCCCTCTTTTCTCGCGAGCGCCTGCATATCGGCGACTTCCTCGCGCACGCGAGCGACGGCCGCAGGCCAGACCGCCTCCATCAGCTCCACTGCGCGCTCGGGCGTCTTGGCCATAGTATTTTGGAGCCGCCAGTGCGCGTGCGTCGGATACCCCAGCAGCTTGGCACGCTCCGCGCGCAGCCGAAGTATCTCCGTGATGATCGCGTTGTTGTCGTGCTCGCCGCCGTTATCGCCGCGATTGACGAACATACGCCATGCTTTCTCGCGCAGCTCGCGCCGGTCAGAGTAGGTCAGGAACGGATCGATCGAAGAGCGCGTGTTCATAATCACCCACGCGCCCGTCAGCTTCTTGGTCGCGGCGGCTTCCGCAGCGGCGTCGCGCACCGACTGCGGCAGGCCCGCAAGCTCCGCCTCGCTCTTCAAGACCAGGAACTGGTCTGTCTCTTCGGCGAGCACGTTCTGGCTAAAGCGCGTGTAGAGCCCTGCCAATTGCTGGTTGATCTGCGACAGTCGCGCCTTGGCGTCCGATTTGAGCCGCGCTCCCGAGCGAACGAAGTTCGTGTAGTCGAGCCAGGTAAGCCGCTGCTGCTCGGGCGTCATTCGAGCCTTGTCGCGCGAGTTGTAGACGGCTTCTATGCGACGAAAGAGCGCTTCGTTCTGTGTAATCCGGTCGGAGAAGGCTGCGAGGCGCGGGGCCATCTCGCGCTGGACTGCCTGAAACTCCGGCCCGTTCATCGTTCCGCTCCAGACGCCGTATATGGTGGACACGCGGTCGAGCGTGCTCCCGGCGCGCTCCATCGCTGCGATGGTATTCTCGAAGGTCGGCGCTTCCGTGTTGTTCGCGATCCGCTCTATCTCGGAGAGCGTTTCGGTCATGCCCGCTTCGAGCGCGGGCTTGAAGTCGGCGACCTTAACGCGGTCGAAGGGCGGAACGCCGCCGTAAGGGCCCACCCACTTGGCTAGAAGCGGGTTCTGTGCGGCCTGGGCGCTTCCCGCAGCTTCCGATTGAGCGGCCAGGGCAACCACGCCGCTTGTGGTCTTCAGGTTATCGGCGATGACGCAGCCGACGACTGCGGCCGCCAACAGCAGCAACAGCATGCGGCTGCGTGTAATCAAGTGGCGCATGAGTAATATCTCCCCTCGGAAAATTAGAGGATGAAACCTATCCAGCCCGCGCACGGCCTTCCGGCGCGCAACATTAGAAGATGACGGTCATA
>DASQYE010000591.1:0-3663 GCA_035639355.1 Pyrinomonadaceae bacterium | reverse complement strand
AGACGCCGTGCTGCTTGATCTGGTTGATGACGGCCTTGGCCGTGAGCAGCTTTAGAGACTCGACGCGGCTCTCGGTGGCCGCCAGCCGGGCGGAAACGTCGGCCGAGCCTCGAACCAATTCTTTTAAAGAGTTGAGAATATTCATCGTAGATGTAAAAGGGGCGAGCGGGCCGCGAAACCCGACTCTTCCTCTATCACCGAAGCCACAAGACGCGCGTCAGGGTTTGCTCGCAAGAAATGAATACAATCTTCCGGGAGTCGGGTAACGATTGAGCCGCGCCCGAACCAGGGGCTTGACGCCGGGCAGGACGGCCACGAAAGCGCCGAGGCGGCCAAATTTCAGGTCGAGCATTTTACGGGGAAAGCGGTCAACCTCGGCCACCGTTTTAAGCTCCGGGTACGCATTGATGATCGTGTCGTACGGGCCCAGCACCCTTTCAAGCTTCAAGCCCGACGCGCGTATCGCTTCGATATAGGCGTCGAGCGGAAATGCGTTTTCGCCTCCCGCCAGGCGGTGGACCGGATGCTCGTCCAGAAAAACCTTGAGCTGCGCATCGTCGTCAACCACTGGCTCGCGCGAGGCGAAAAACTTTCCGCCGCTCCTGAGCACGCGCGCGCACTCGCTGATCGTCCCGGTCAGGTCTCGCGTGTGATGCAAGACCTGTCGCGCGTAAACGAGGCCGACCGATGCGTCCGGCAGGGGTATCTCCTCGCCCGCCGACTCGATCAGCTTTACCGGAAGCCCGTCGCTCAAGCGGCGAATCACGCCGCGCCCGACGATGTCGCTCGGGTCGGGCTCAAGCGCGTAAACCACTTTTGCGCCGCAACGCGCGAGCGCGTAAGACGCGATCCCCGTGCCCGCGCCGAGGTCCAGCACCTCGCCGTCGCGTATAAAGGGGTCAAGCAGCGCGCGCACTTTCGCAAACTCTTCGGAGGCCGTGAAGCGCTCGGCGCACCCTCTGGCGTCCTCCTCCAAATAAGAGTCGCGTATTAACTCGGCATACTGCGGGTCGCTGCGCAGATAGATTATCGCTTCGTCGGTCGTCATCTTTTTCGCGTCTTATATATTCCCCGCGTAGGATTGCCCTGACCTTCTCCTTTTCAGAAGCGCTTCGATCGGCTTGAGGGTCAGGTAAGCGAAGTATGCGCGCTCGCGCTCGTCGGCGACCCCCAGGCGGCGCAAAGCGCCCCCGACTTTCGGGATGCGAGGAATCCTCCACATCAGGTCCCACAGAGCGCCCTGTTGGCCCACCTGCCTGTTGATCCAATTGACGTACGAAGGTCTGACCACACCCTTTAGCAAATCCGCGTCGAGCGCCTCGATACGTATTCTGCGCATCGCCTCGTAATGCAGCCGGTTCAGCTTGCTCGTACGCAGATTCAAGAACTCCAGATCGAGGCCGTGCTTCTGAAAAAACTCCTTCTGCCAGAGCCGTTTGTGCCGTCGTTCGGGGGACAAAGTTAGCATACTGAGCGCGATTTGCGGAATCAGGAAGGGCGACCACGGCGCGAAGCCGAAAGATCGCGGAACGATCATAAGATAAGAGAGCAAAACCATCTTGAAGCGCATGGATTCGACCACGCGGAAAAGCGCCGAAGCGAGCCTCTCCTTGTTGTCGAGATAATAGCTTTCGAGGGCGGAGGGCTCGCTCGCAAGCAGCGTCATGGAAGAGTCGGCGCGCATGCCGTGCGTGTAGCCCAGAAGCGGTACGTCCCTGTAAGACTTTATCTCGGGAATGACGACGCTCCCGGCCCAGGCGTCGCCTATAATCCCGCTCAGGAACGGATTGTTGCCCGCGACCCGCTGCGCGATCTTATGATAAAACTCAAGATGATAGAGGCCGTGCGCGTGCGTCGAGACCCCGTAGAGCCTGTCCCATTCGTCAAAGTACAGATGGTAATCGCCGAGCGGTATCTGCTCCCAGCGCGTCCCGAGCAGCTCTGATATTTTGCAGGCGTGGACTACTTCGTAGGACTCGGCCTGATCCTCCGAGATGCCGTAAGTGAAGGAGCGTATGCGCGACCTGTCTTCGATCAACAGGTTGAGGAGGCGCGAGTCGTAGCCGCCGCTCGTAGGCAGAATGATCTCTCCCTCGACCCGCTTCTCCCACTCGCGCACGGACTTGTAAAGAAGGTGAAAGACATCGTCCTCGTGCGACCGTCTTCCGAGCCATTCGTCAACCGTGTCGTCCAGGTGCTCAATCTCTATCCGCCCGTCGCTGTGACGCGTCAGGCGGCTCGAATGCCTCAGAAACTTCACGTCCCTTAGCGGAGTCTGTCCGAGCACGGAATAGCCGAAGTCCAGGTAGTTGTTGAATCCTTCGGCGTCAAACTCGAAATCATCGACATCTATAACGTCGTTGACGTTATGGCTCACCTTTTTATTTGATCGATTATAAAAAACGGGTCGGGAAGCCAGCCAATCGGTCTCGAAAGTTGTGGTCATGACGGAGGTTGCATACCCTGCGTGTGATTCTACGGGCGGCTGCTTATTCGTGCCGGGCGGTCGAGGCGGCATCTTGCAGCCGGCCCGCAGCATCGAGCCGTCGCGGTCGAGCACTCTCAGAAACCGAACTCCTTGGGACGGACGGATGACGGCTCTCGCTCGAACCGACTTCGATGTGATTGAGCCAGCCCTTTGACGGCCTGAAGCTCAAGAATGGGTCCCGGCCGTTCTCCATCATGGATCGATAGTCTTGAACATTGGAGGCGACAGGTATGGCGTCGATCTCTATGCTTTCGGGATTCAGCCAGGGTTTACGGAATCCCTCGGCGACCATCTTGATCTTCTCGACGGCGTATCCCATCAGTCTCACGGCCACGGCATCGACCGCGAGCGGATTGAAGCCCGCGACTATCGCGCCGCAAGGCTTGGCCGTCGGAGCAAGCGGGCCTTCCATTTCGCCGCCGATGACGCCGTCTATGACGGAGAAGAATTTCCGCTGCGGAGTCTCGTGAAGCGTTCCGCGGCTATCGGCGTAAAGAGCGATCCGTATCAAGTCCAGGGCCATGCGCCAGGCCGTGTCGTTGCCGTACCATGCCCCGCCGATGATGTTACCCTTGTACTCGGTTCCGTATTTGCGTATCGCGCGCCACTCGACGGCGCGCTGGCCTGTGTGATGAACGTGTCTGAGGAGCTTGAAGGCGAGGTCTGCGGCGCGGTTCTCGCGCCCGAGCAGGCCCGTGTAGAGCCAGACCCTTGAGCGGTTGAGGCTATTCTGCAAGAAACCCAGGTCTGGATACTCGTCGCCTCCCCTGGACGGGTGGCCGATGCGAAAGTGCGGGATGTAGTTCTTGTCGCCCTGCGTGCCGACCATCCCTTTGATGTTAAGCGTGACGCCGACCTTCTGATGCGTCTTCAACTTCGGCACGGAGACGAGCACGTCCGCATCGAGGACGGATTTCGCCACGTAGTAGCGATGGTGCCCGTCCAAGTGATGGCGCACCGTCTCCTCACGTTTGAAGTCGGAGCCAAACATCAGCCTTATGTCTCGCTCTGAAAACTCCGCGTACTCACTCTCAGGGCCCAGATCGACCTCGACATACCCGGCCGGGTCTCTGACCGTTCTATCTCGCAGGTGCGAAGGGGCATAGTTATTCTCGTAGTCCCAGGGCACGTATAGATTTCGCAGGTCGTGCACTTGAATCTCGAACCCTAGCCGG
>DASQYE010000590.1:0-4116 GCA_035639355.1 Pyrinomonadaceae bacterium | reverse complement strand
GCTCAACTCGGCGCAGTTCCAGCTATCGCGCGTGGTCGGGCCTGCGTTCGCAGGTTTCGGCCTCAGCCTGTTCGGGTTGGCCGGATGCTTTTTCGCAAACGGCCTGTCGTATATCGCCGTCGTCGCGGCGCTCGCGATGGTACGATTCAACGGCGTGACGCGGCACGCGCCCTCGCACAGGATAGGGGACAGGAGCGCCTTCTGGCACGATTTGACCGAAGGGCTGGGCTACGTGCGCCGCCGCCCGCGCGTCTTTATGCTGCTCATGATCTCGGCCATGACGAGCCTGTTCGGCGCGCCCTACCTCTCCCTGGTGCCGCTCTTTGCGCGCGACATCCTGCATCTTAACGAGTCGGGCCTGGCGCTGATGATGGGCCTGGCCGGGGCGGGCGCGTTCGCCGGGGCGCTGTTCGTCACCTTCCTGGGCGACTTTCGTTACAAGGGCTGGTCTGTGCTGGGCGGCGCGTGGGCTTTCGGGTTATGCCTGATCGGCTTCTCTTTTTCAACCCGCGTCGGCCCCTCGCTCGCGTACCTGTTCGGGATGGGATTTGCTATCGTGTGCTCGATCGCCGTCACCAATACGCTCTTGCAGAAGCTGGTCACGGACGAGATGCGTGGGCGCGTGATGAGCATGTTTATTCTCTCTTTCATCGGCGCTATGCCCATAGGCAATCTACTGGCCGGCGGGGCGGCCCAACGTTTCGGCGCGCCGCGCACCCTCGCCACGGGCGGCCTCATCATCATGCTGTTCTCGACCGTCGTGACGATTCGCAACACGCGCTTGCGCCAGCTTTCCTAAAACCCGACGGGACACGAAGGATAGGCCCGCAGGCCTCTGAGCAGGAGCGGGAGAGCGTAGCCGGAAGGAGTTTTTCCGCAAGAAAGCGGAGCCCGGGCGTTCTACCAGGCGAACGAGCGCGCGCGCCGGGCGCGCATCTCAAGCAGTCTAGGAGAGACCGAAACGATATGCGAACCATACGAGCTTCCGCTTACCTGATCTTTTTCCTTTTAATGATGGTCATGGCCCAGTCCACGCGGGCGCAGGGCGTGATCGTGCCTGGCCCCTGCGAGCGTTGCCCCAGGCCGCCGCGTCCCGTGCAGCTGCCGCCCGCCCTGCCCGTCAAATCGATCAAGATAGAGACGAAGATCAACGCGCAGGTGGCGACCACTCACGTAGAGCAAATCTTTCGCAACGACACGGACGCCACCCTCGAAGGCACTTACTTCTTCCCCGTACCGGAAGCGGCCTCCATCTCTGAGTTCGCGATCTGGGACGGTGATCGGCGACTTGTCGGTGAGGTTCGCTCGCGCGAGGAGGCTCGCCGTATCTATGACGAGATCGTCAGGCGCAAGCGCGATCCGGGCCTTTTGGAATACGCAGGAAAAGATCTCTTCCAGGCGAGCATTTTCCCCATCCCGCCGCATTCGGATAAGAAGCTTGAGCTGACCTACACGCAGGTCTTGCGGGCCGAATCGGGAACGGTCTCGTACCGCTACCCGCTCGGCACGGGACACAATACGCAGCAGATAGGCGCTATCTCGGCGCGCGTCGAGCTGGAAAGCAGTGACCCTCTGCGTAACATCTATTCGCCTAGCCACGCGATAGATGTCGCGCGCAGGGGCGACAGCCGCGCCGTCGTCTCGTTTGAAACGACCGGCGGGCAGACCCCGCAGGACTTCCAGCTCTTCTACGGGCTTTCAAAGGATGACTTCGGCGTCTCGCTCCTGACCTACCGCGAGCCCGGCAAGGACGGTTATTTTCTACTGCTGGTCTCGCCCAAGAACGAGCTGTCGGAGCAGGAGTACGCGGCCAAGGACATCCTCTTCGTGCTCGACACGTCGGGCTCCATGGCCGACCAGGGCAAGATGGAGAAGGCGCGCGCGGCGCTCCTCTTCGGCATCAAAAGCCTTCGCTCGGAAGACCGCTTCAACGTCATCTCGTTCGCGGGCGAAGAGCGCCTGATGGAGCGCGGGCTGATCGCGGCCGATGACGCGGGGCGAGCGCGCGGCCTTGAGTACGTAAACGCGCTCAGGCCCACGGGCGGCACGAACATCAACGACTCGCTGATGGCCGCCATACGCCAGTTCAGCCAGAGCGAGCGCCCGCGCATCATAGTCTTTATGACGGACGGATTGCCCACCGTCAGCGAAACCAACCCGCAGCGCATTATCGAAAACGTCGCGCGGGCGCGCGTGCCCGGCGTTCGACTGTTCACCTTCGGCGTCGGCTATGATGTCAATACGGCGCTGCTGGACAAGCTGGCGGCCGACAACGGCGGCGTCGCCGAATACATAGAGCCGCGCGAGGATATAGAGATCAAGGTCTCAAGCTTCTTCGCCAAGATAAATTATCCTGTGCTGACAGACCTCAAGCTTGAGATGGGCGGCGTCGAGACCGACCTGGTCTACCCGCGCAACCTGCCCGATCTCTTCAAGGGGACGCAGATAGCCTTGATCGGTCGCTATCGCAACCCCGTTGACCTCGGCCATGTGCGACTGGGCCTGACGGGCCGGACGGGCAGCCGCGCGCAGACCTTCTTCTACGACAACCAGCGCTTTCCTTTGAAGGCCGAGAAGAACGATTTCCTGCCGCGTCTCTGGGCCACGCGCCGCGTCGGCTGGCTGATGGAGCAGATACGCACCAACGGCGAGCAGCGTGAGCTGCGCGACGAGGTGGTCGATCTGGGCACACGCTACGGCATCGTCACGCCTTACACTTCTTACCTGGCGCTTGAGTCGGACGAAGCCACGCAGGTGACGGCCGGCAACAGGGATGCCGACGGACGACGATCAGGTAACAGGCAGCAACTCGGCGGGACAGCCCCGAGCGCTACTCCGAGCGGGACGATAACTATGGCGGAGCGCGCGCCTATTCCTAAGGATGCGGTGCGGGCCAAGACCGGCGCGGTCGCCGTGCAGCAGAGCAAGCGAGACCGCGCCCAGCAGGAGAGCACGCGCGTCGAAGCGGAATCGTCCACGGCCGGAATGCGCAGCGTCGGGGGCAAGACCTTCTACTTGCGCGAGGGCGTGTGGGTGGACGCCGAGTTCAAAGCGGACGCGCGGCTGCCCGAAACAGCGCTCGTCTTCGCCGGCGACGAATACTTCGCCCTCCTCAAGCGCGAGCCGCGCCTCGCGGACTTCTTCGCACTCGGCGAGCGCGTGGTTGTCGTTTATCAAGGCCGCGTTTATCGCGTCACTGCGGCGGCCGCCGCCAAATAGACGCCGCTCTTCGGGCGTCGAACGCGAGCCTGCGCGCGAACAAAAGAGCCGCGCGTCTCAACACTTGAGGCGCGTGGCTCCTTGTCTTGTATTATGGGTGCGAGTTCGTGTACAACTCTTGGCGACAATATTAATCATGCGCGCATCGTTGAAACCGAAAAAGGCCACGCGCATTCGGCGCGCTTCTTTATGGAGAGCTTTATAAGATGAGACCGAAGTACGAGAAGAAGCGGCGGCTGATCGCGGCCGCGCTTCTTTTTATGGCGACCGCTTTGGGCGCTGCTCCGGCGCAGGAGGGAGCCGGTTGGACTGCGACCAAGCGCGGCGAGGCGGGCCGGGATTTGAACGCGGTCTTTTTCGCAGACCAGAAACGCGGGTGGATCGCCGGCGACAACGGTTTCGTGAGCCGCACGGAGGACGGGGGCCGCACCTGGTCGCAGCAGCCGGTTGGAACCAACGAGGCCATCAACGACATCTACTTTCGCGGCAAGGATGAGGGCTACGTCCTGGTGGGCGACCGCATCTTCAACACGCGCAACGGCGGCGAGCAGTGGCGAGAGATACGGCGCTTCTCGGCAGACGAGTTCGGCGGCGCGGAGCTGGAACTCTACAGCATACGGTTTTCGGGCAAGAAGAAGGGATGGATTGTCGGCTCCGTCAGTCGCCGCGACGTGGTGGTCGATAGCCTGCTGATATATACGAACGACGGCGGTACGTCGTGGCTGCGCCAGCGAGTCCCCTCCAGGGACGAGTTGATTCACGTGGACTTTACGAGCGACAAGCGCGGGTGGGCCGTGGGCGCTTCGGGAACGATCCTGCATACGGAGGACGGAGGCCAGACCTGGACGCTGCAAAGCTCGGGCACGAATGCGACGCTCTATCACGTGGACTTTCGAG
>DASQYE010000589.1:0-5335 GCA_035639355.1 Pyrinomonadaceae bacterium | reverse complement strand
AGGCGGCGCGCTGCAAATCGATTCCGGCCCCGAGGCGCTTGAGGAAGAGACGGCGGAAGACGGCAATCAAGAGCCGGAGCGCGAGCCTGAACGCTCGCTCAGGTAGAAGCGGCGCGCGCCCTCCCGTTGGACAAAAGCGGCGCACTGAGGTTAGGCTAAGGAGCGGCGACTGAGTGGCTGTTCATTCAGCGAACACCCTTTCGGTTTTGGATTTTAGATTTGGGATTTTGGATTGGCGATCAGGGGATTTTGAATCCGGGTATCTCAGATTTGAAATCTCAAATGGGACGCAGCGATTCCAGAATCACGTTAATCTAAGATCCAAAATCTAAAATCCAAAATCGTCATGCGTTCCGCCCGTTCCCTAAATTCCGTCCGCTCGCCCGTCGCCGACAAGCGCGAGGCGATCCTGCGCGCCGCCACGCGCGTCTTCGCGCGCAACGGTTATTTCAGCTCCAAGGTCGCCGACATAGCGCGCGACGCAGGCGTCGCCGACGGAACCGTCTACCTCTACTTCAAAAGCAAGGAGGAGATACTTCACTCGATCTTTGATCGGAGCGTGGAGGAGGCGATTCATGAGGGGCGCAGGCAGCTGGAAACGATCACAGACCCGCGCGAAAAGCTGCGGCGCATCGCGCTCCTGCACCTTGAACGCCTCGGCGCAGACCGCGACCTGGCCATAGTCTTTCAGGTAGAGTTGCGCAGCTCTACAAAGTTCATGGAGGAATTTTCCGCCGCGGGCTTTGCCGAATACCTTGGACTGATTCGCGCGGCGGTCGAAGAGGGGCAGCGCGCCGGAGTGTTTCGCAAGGAATTGAATGCCAAGGTGGTCGCCAAGATTCTCTTCGGCGCTCTGGACGAGATGGCGACCAACTGGATTCTCTCACAGCGACGCTACAAGTTAGCGCCTATGGCCGATCAGGTGCTGGATATTTTTCTCAATGGTGTGAGCGCCAGATGAACCCTACGATTCAAACGACGACGACTGCGGCAAACGCGGCCGATTCCGAATTGGAGCCGCCGCGCCGCGTGCCTCTCTCCCCGGACGAGCCCGTGACGCTCGTAGAGATGTTCGAGCGCACGCGCCGCCTGCACAGCAAAACCGATCTGCTCAACTACAAGCGAGACGGCGCGTGGCGCTCCATCTCGTCGGACGAGTTTGTAGAGCGTGCGCGCGCTCTCGCGCTAGGTCTCTATTCGCTCGGAGTGCGGCGCACGGATCGCGTCGCGCTGCTCGCCGATAACTGTCCCGAGTGGACGCTCACGGACGCGGCCAGCCTCTATGCGGGCGCGATAGACGTGCCCATCTACCCTACGCTCGCGCCGCAGCAGGTCGCTTACATCCTGAAGGATTCCGGCGCGCGCGTCCTCTTCATACAAAACCGCGAGAAATTCGACCGCGTCAGAGAGGCCGTCGCGGATTGTCCGGCGCTTGAGCACATCGTCTTCTTCGACGAGCGCGGGGCCACTGATGCGGGCGCGCTCACGCTCTCCGAGATAGAGGGGCGCGGTCGCGCTCTTGGCGCTGAGCAGCCCGGTCTTTCGGACGAGCTGGCGGGAGGGGCCGGGGCCGAAGACCTCGCCACGATCATCTATACTTCGGGCACCACGGGCGAGCCCAAGGGCGTCATGCTCACGCACGCGAATCTGGTGACTAACCTGATAGATTCCTCCGGCCATCTAGCCTTCTCGCATACGGACATAGTGCTCTCCGTGCTTCCCTTCTCGCACGTCTTCGAGCGCCTGGCGATGTACATGTACATCTATCACGGCATGAGTGTCTTTTACGCTGAGTCTATGGAGAAGATCGGCGACAACATGCGCGAGGTGCGACCCACCATTATGCTCTGCGTGCCGCGCCTGTTCGAGAAGATTTACGCGCGCATCAAGGATAAGGCGGCCGAGGGAGGAAAGCTCAGGGCGGGGCTCTTGATGTGGGCCGTCGCGGTCGGCAAGGCTTACATGCAGCACACGCTCAATCGACAGAAAGTTCCGCCCCTTCTCGCCCTCAAATACGGGATGGCCTCGCGAGTCGTCTTCTCGAAGTGGCGCGAGGGCGTGGGTGGTCGTATTCGCCTGTTCGTCTCGGGCGGGGCGGCGCTGCCGGACGAGATAGGTTACATCTTCGCGGGCGCGGGGCTGCCCATCGTGCAGGGCTACGGCCTGACGGAGACTTCGCCCGTGATCTGCGCCGGGACGCTCGAAGATAATCGCATCGGGACGGTGGGCCGCCCGATTCGCAACGTGGAGGTGCGGATCGCCCCGGACGGCGAGATAGAGACGCGTGGGCCGAACGTCATGCGCGGCTACTACAACAAGCCGGAGGCTACAGCCGCCGTCTTCACCCCAGACGGATGGTTCAAGACGGGCGACATCGGCACGCTCGACCCGGAAGGATTCCTGCGCATCACAGACCGAAAGAAAGAGCTTTTCAAAACGTCCGGCGGCAAGTACATCGCACCGCAGCCCATAGAGCAGCGAATCAAGGCATCGCGCTTCGTCAATCAGGTCGTCCTCGTCGGCGACGGGCGGAAGTTCCCCGCCGCGCTGATCGTCCCGGACTGGGAACAGCTGCGCTCCTACGCGCAGTTGAAGGGGCTAGGGCTCGAAACGCCCGGCGAGTTCTGCAAGCACCCGCGCATCCTGGACCTTTTTCAAAGACAGGTCGCGGCCGTGACCGAAGACCTGGCCCAGTACGAGCGCGTCAAGCGCATTGCGCTGCTCGAACGCGAGTTGACGATCGAGGGCGGCGAGATGACGCCCACGCTCAAGATCAAGCGCCGCGTCGTCAACGAGAAGTACCGAGACGTGATCGACCGACTCTATCAGGATGTTGAAAGCTCGTCCGGCCAGTAACGCCCGCGCCTTCATTTTAAATTTATCCGAAAATCCATTTAAGAGGAGCTTCATGGCAGGCAAAGAGATGCGCTCGCTCATCATCAAGCGCGTGCGCGACGAGGCCAGGGACACGCGCTCGTTCGACATGCTCCCCGAAGGCGTCGAAGGCGCGCACGGGCTCTCTTTCGCGCCCGGTCAGGTAGCAATCCTGCGGGCCGGGGATGAAGAGCCGGGGTACTTCGCTTTTGCGAGCGCGCCCGAAGACGAAGAGGTCGAATTTCTGGTCAAGCGAGGCGGCGGGGCTAGCAATCGCATCTACGAGCTGAGCGAGGGCTCGCGCGTCCGGCTGCTGGATATCGTCGGCAGCGGATTCCGGCTCGACAAGCAGAAGGGCAAAGACTTGGTCTTCGTCGCTATGGGTACGGGTGTTGCGCCGCTGCGCTCGGCCTTGCGCCACTCGATTCGTCACGCGGACGATTACGGCCAGCTGGTCGTCCTCTACGGCGCACGCACTCCCGAAGATTTCTGCTATCGCGATGAGACGGAGAGCTGGGAAGCGGCCGGCGTGGAACTCAGACAGGTCATCTCGCGCCCGGACGGTCACGACTGGTCCGGGCCGACCGGCTACGTGCAATCGCTTCTGGATCACGTTCTGCCCGATCTAGCGTCGCCCGTCGCCTTGATCTGCGGCTCGCGAGAGATGATAGAGCAAACGCGCGACCGCTTGCAGCAGATGGGATTCGCGCCGGAAGCGATTTTAACCAACTACTAAACGACAGAGAGCGCGCGCGTTGCGGCTTAAAGCGGCTGTTCGATGCGGGAAGCGATCTCGGCTTTACGCAGAAGATCGCCCAGATGGCTCGTCACGCCCACCTTTCCCACCAGAATGATGCCCTCGCCCGTGCCCCGTACCTTCGAGATCAGCGCGCGCAGATCGTCAATCCCACGGGACACGTCGAACCTGTGATAGTGCTCGGCCTCGCCTTTGTGTATGACAGCCCCCTGGCTCTGCGTTATGCCGCGATGAATCTGCACAATCCAGGTCGCGCCACTTTTATCGTGAACCCATTCCATCCTGACGGGCCCGAGCAGAGCCCTGGCCTGTTCGTAGAGCTGTCGAATACGCTCCATAACCTCTTCTGGCAACTTCGACGATTCGACAAGCCCTAGCATGAACCCATCGCCGTAGCCCTCAGTCCCTTCGATTCTAAGCTCCCCGTCGGCCTGCACGATCAACGACCCTGAGAAAGAGGCATCGATCCCCTCTTGAGCGAGAACGGAAGCGATGCGCGTTCCCTCCGGGTCTTCAAGGGCGAGAAGCTTGAAGGGATCGCACCAACCGCGCTGCGTCGTAAAGTGGCCCGGGTCCTGTACGACAGGGCAGGTGCGTATCCAGGTCTCGCCCGTGGCCGTGGGCCTCCCTAAGGTGAAGGGAGGCAGGGAGCGCGCGAACACTGTGGTCGCTGGCACGGGCAGGCCCAGGGAGTCGGCGACAAGGAGTCCGAAGGCTTTATCGCCTATGAAACGGCTGAACCTGTTGGGCCAAGCGGTCTCCGCGCTTGATTGGCTTGGGCCAACCTCTTCCAGTTCCCAGACGATCGTGTGGTCGTGACGAAAACCTCTTCTCAGTGGATGAAGGCTGAACTCGACGCGCGTCCCCGGCCCGTAATCCAAAGCCGGACGAAAATGATAGACCCTTTCGAGAAGGCGCATCCCCAGCGCGCGCTGGAATGAGACCGTCCCTTCCTTTTCAACGCAGCGCGGCGTATCCCCCGGAGCCACTTCGATCACATCGCCAAGCGCGACGCCTGAAACCCCTCCGTCCTGTACGTCCACCGTTTCATTTACGATCGTATATAAACCCGCCCTGCCCGAGCGGCCGACGGCCGCCACAGTCTCTTCCACATTCCGCAGGCCGTAAATAAACTCGCGACTTTTAGGGTTCTCCGGCGTGAAGCTACGAACATTCACAGAGTTGTCCGGCGCAGCGCCGAGCAGTGCTCGGACGGCCTCCTCTACGCTCTGGAACATCTGGTTAGGGCTATAACCGCGTATCCTCGCATAGCGCTGGCCGAGGCCCGGAGAGAAGCTGACGAACTGGGCCACATTAGCCAGCTCGCTCACCTTATCGAGCACTGCGTCCTTGATAAGCAGGCCGCCCACGGCGTTGCTATCACCGCTTGCTGCCTCGCCCTTCGACTCCGACATAGCTCCCAAAGCCTCCTTATTGCCCCCGGCCCAAATCCGGGCGATTCGGACGAAGCAAGGAAAACCTACACCAACTGCTCCTTCATGTTTTGAATCTATCATGCATGGATGATGTTTCAAATACCGGTCAGCGATAAATCAGCGGCTGTGTGAGGGGCTTTCCCTTACGCGCTGCGGCTTGCTGAATGAGTATTCATTCAGTATCATGGTCTTCTCTAGCGTGTATTGTCAGCGCGCATCCCCTTTTTTGGAAAGGTTTCTTCGGACTATGCTTCGGATTGAAAAGGCC
>DASQYE010000588.1:0-5931 GCA_035639355.1 Pyrinomonadaceae bacterium | reverse complement strand
GTTTGATGAGCGAGCCCTTGGCGCTCTTTCTCTATGCCTGTCAGGCCAGCCCCGGCTCTCAAGCAGGCTGATACTTCTGTGGCGATGATCCTCTGCGCCACGTCTCAACCGAGCCATTCAAGCACGTCCTCGCCGGTGCGGCGCGCTCCTCCGACGACGCGGAAAAAATAGTCTTCGAGCGACAGCGGCTCAAGTGCCTCGCGCCCGTCGCCTTCGACGCGTATGCCGCGCCGCAGCTCGTCGAGCGAGCCCGAGGCGACCAGCCTGCCCCCGGCGATGATCGCTATATCCGTGCACAATCGCTCGACTATCTCCAGGACGTGAGAGGTTAGAAAGACGGTCAGGCCGCGCGCCGTCAGCCTCGACAGCAGCTCCTTCAGAGTGCGCGAGGCGATGGCGTCGATGCCCTCGAACGGTTCATCCAGAAAAAGTATTTCCGGGCGATGAATGAGCGCGCAGGCCAGCGAGAGCTTCTTTTTCATCCCGTGCGAATATTCGACGATCAGCTTTTTAGGCTCCGCTTCAAGCTCCATCAATGCCAGCAGCTCTTCGGCGCGCTCGGCGATCTGAGCCTTCTCAAGTCCGTACATGCGCCCCGTAAAGGTGAGCATCTCGCGGCCCGTCAGCCGCTCGAAGAGATTCAAATCTTCCGGCACGACGCCTATGCGCCGCTTCACTTCGAGCGGCGCTGTAGAGATGTCCAGGCCGAGCACATGTATGCGACCGCTCGTCGGCGCGAGCAGGCCCGTCAGCATCTTGATGGTCGTCGATTTGCCCGCGCCGTTCGGGCCGAGAAAGCCGAAGAACCGTCCCCGCTCGACACTGAGGTCGAGCCGATCGACCGCCATGAAATCGCCGAAGCGTCGCACCAGGTCAAAGGTCGCGACCGCTAGATGTTGGTCGGGGACAAGCGAGGCAGCATTCATTATGCCTAGCTTTGTATGTGGAGCGGATACACAGAGTCAAGCACGCGGAGGTCAGCTAGCTGGCCCTGGCCTTCTCTCTGCAATCCCGATCGCAGCCCTTTCATGTACCGCTTTATCCTTTCAAAAGCGGCTCGGCGGCGTCGGCGCGAACGTGTGGGGTAAAGGCGCGATGAGTGCTCATAAGAAAAGCGTTGGTGCTTGAGCGCAGCGCATTGCCGTGCGTGGCGGCCAGGCGTATGAAGCGACTGAAGAATGACATGCCGTAATAGTAGCCGTCGTGCAGACTGACGAGCACGTCCGCCGTGTGATGCACGCGCGGCTCGTGTATAGACCTGTACATGTTTGCGAGCGCATCCGGGTAGAGGTGCGAGGACGTGCGCTCGTACCAGACGGCGTCGGGCGCGAAACCTCTCTCGTCCATAAGCCCCTCGCTCGCAAGGCTGCGCGCGACCTCCGCAAGCTGTAAGGGATCGCCCCCCAGCTGTTCATAGCGATACTTGCCGCCGCCTCCATTCTCATAATGATGAATGCGCGCCGAGCCTCGCTCTCCGCGAAGCATGACGGAATACTCTTCATCACGGTGGACGGCGAAGTCCACGCCTTCGAGCCCGGCGAGGGCTTGGGCGACCGACGGCGCTTCCTCCTCGTCCGTACAGTAAAGGGCCGCGTAGCCGCACAGGCCGAAGGCCGGGATGGCTATGCTGCGCCGCTCTTCGAGCCGTTCCGAGACCTTGAAGCCGTGGCGGCGAAGGTGCGTCTGCAAGTGCACGCGCCGATTCTCTTCCAGGTTCATGCCGTGGTCTGAGAAGAGGACGATCTCCGTCTCGTCGCCGCACCACTCCTGTATCTCAAGTAGTATACGGTCGAGCGATTCGAGCGCCGCTTCCAGACGACGCGGCCCGCGAATGTGAAGCAGCCCGTCCGTGCCCTTCAGGAATGCGAAGAAGTCGCGCGTCTGCGGCGCGGCGCGAAAGCGTTCGCGGAAGCGCCGCATGTCTGCCTGCCAGACCGCCTCCGGCGCAACGTAGACCAGGAACTCGAAGGGCAGGGGCTCCTGGTAATCCAGCTCGTCCATGTAAGATGAGGGCACTTTGTCGGGCGTGCGGCGACCTATGTACTTGCGCACGCCGCCGCGCATCTCTCTGGCCGCGCGGTCGAAATAGAGGCTTTCGTACCCGAGCGGCGGCGTCGCCCCGAGCATCTGCGAGAGCGCGACGTTGGTCAGCGTCGGAAAGGGCGAAAGCAAACGCGACGGCGCGCCGAAGCCCGCGAACAGCCCGCGCCCCTTAGCGGACGCGATCACCTCGTGAGGCACGCCGTCCAGGCATAACAGCAATCGCCTGGGGCGCGTGCGTCCAGCGCCGCTTCTCTTATTTTCATCGTGTTTCATTCCGACGAGCTCTTTTCATTCCTTATTTTGTAGGGCTCGCGCAGGCCGCGTTTCGCTTCCTCGTGCGCATTGTAAACGTCGGGCCGCTGAAGAACTGTACGGTACTGTATCAAGGCTTCGTTTCGCTTACCCGCGATGTCCAGCGCCTGCGCGGCGCGCAGGCGCGCGAGGGTGGCGAGGCCCGGCTCAGCGCCGCTGACGGCGGCCGAGGCCAGGAACTCGCGCGCGGCCTGGTCGAACCTTCCGGCTATGAACAGGGCATCGCCGTAGCGAAAATGTATCAGGTCGAGTGAGCGCGCCGCGCGTTCACGCACCGCGCGATCTTGCAGAAGCGCGTCAAAGATTGCGAGCGCCTCGCGCTCGGCCGAGCCCGCCGTCGTGAGGTTATTGGCCGCGCGCTCCAGGGCTGCCTGCGACATGAGCGCGTCGGCCGATTCCAGCTTGAAAAGATAGTTGCGCGGGTAGCGCGCCGCCAGCTCGTTCGACATCGCGAGCGCATCCTGCAAACGCTTCTCGCGCTTGTAGAGCACGATCAGCAATGCTCGCGCATCGTCGCGCGCGTAGCGACCCTCCCTCGTCACCCGTTCGAGCGTCAACAGTCCGCGCTTCTTAGAGCCGCGCACGCCGCCGAGCGTCGCCAGCACCTTGACCGGCAGCGGAAGCGTTCCGACCACGTAATCGTACAAGCCTATGGTCAACTCTGCGTCGTGAAAGGTGGGGTCGAGCTTGATTACTTCCCGGTGGCGATCGACGCTGTTCGAGCCGTCGCTCAGTGCCGATCTGAAGCTGCGCTGGACGGCGGCCGCGAACGCGGCCTTTAATCCTTCGGTCGCGCCCAGGAAATATATTGCCTCGGTGTCGCGCGGATTCGCGCGGATGCGAGCCTTTGCGAGCAAGATCGCGGCGCGCGTCAGCTCGCGAAACTGCTCTACCCGCACGGGGTCTACCTGATCCTCCGTCTTTCCGTAGAAAGATTCAGAGTTGTAGAGCGAGGATTGCAGGCGGCGCGACTCGTTCAGGGTCTGCGTCCAGAGCGTGGCGGCGAGAAACTGCGGGCCGGCCGGGTGATCCGGGAAAAGCCGCACGATCTCCTTGAACTGGCGGCGAGCTCCCTCGTAGTCCAGATTGTAAAGCGCCTCGAACCCCGCCGCCCTCAATTCATCCAGACGCGCGCTGCTCGCAATCACCGGCGTCGTTTGAGCCGCCTGCTGCTGCTGTTGCTGCTGCGCGAAAGTGGTCTCGGAAAAGAGGAGCGAGAGCAACAGAGCGAGCGAGAGCGAAAGGGTTGGGGCGTAGCTTCGGCACTTCATACCTGAAAAAACCTCCACAGCATTCTATTTTAAAGCGCGAGGGGCGGCCAGCGCCCCGCCGACGCGCCAGGCGATAATCAGATTCAAGACGAAGCCGGTCGCGTACCAGACGGCTCGCGCCGCCTCGTCGCTCCAAGTCAAAGCGCGCACGCACAGAAAGGCGACGGCGGCGAAAAAGATTCCGGGCAGCATCAGCGTAAAGCCGACCGAGTCGAGCATATATGACGAATCGGCGATGGCTATCTGTTGCCCGGCCCCCGGATTATGCGCATGATTGGTAGCATAAAAGCAGGCCAGCCCGACGCCGTTCAACGCCGCGACGATCAGCAGCAACCTTCTCATCAAACTCCTCCGGCCGAACATCATGCTCACGCGAAGCTCTCAAGGTACTTGACGCCCGCGCCCGTATTGAACAGCACGACGCGCTCGCCCGCCGCGACCTCTCCGCGCTCCATGAGCTTGCGTAGCGCGGGCAGGCACGCGGCCCCTTCCGGCGCGACGAATAAGCCTTCGCTCGCGCCTATCTCCGACACGGCCGCCAAGAGTTCTGCATCCGTCACGCTGACGGCCGTCCCCTCCGAGGCACGCAGCGCGTCCAGGATCAGGAAATCCCCTATGGCGCGCGGGACGCGAAGGCCCGAGGCGACCGTCGCCGCGTTCTCAAACTCCACGGCCTCGCGCTTCCCTTCCGCGAAGGCGCGCACGATGGGCGCGCACCCCTCTGCCTGCACCGTCACCATGCGCGGGCGTTTAGCATCAATCCAGCCCAGTGCTTCCATCTCGTCGAAAGCCTTCCACATCCCGATCAGCCCCGTTCCGCCGCCCGTCGGATAGATGATTACGTCCGGCAGCGTCCAGAGAAGCTGCTCGGCCAGCTCATAGCCGAGCGTCTTCTTGCCCTCGACCCGGTAAGGCTCCTTCAAGGTCGAGACATCGAACCAGCCCTCGGCCTGCTTGCGCCGCGCCACCTCCGCGCCGCAGTCCGTAATCAGGCCGTCGATCAACTGGACGTGCGCCCCCGTCTGCTCGCACTCGACCAGGTTGGCGCGCGGCGTATCGCGCGGCATGAAGATATGCGCCTCAAGACCGGCGCGGGCCGCGTAAGCCGCGAGCGCGCCCGCAGCATTTCCCGCCGACGGCACGGCGAGCCGCTCTGCGCCCAGCTCCTTCGCCATAGAGACGGCCGCCGTCATCCCGCGCGCCTTAAAGCTCTGCGTCGGATTCAGCGACTCGTCCTTGATGAAAAGCTCGCCGCGCAGCCCCAGGCGTGCGGCCAGCCTGTTTGCCCTTAGCAGTGGCGTCCACCCCTCGCCGAGCGAGACTATGTTTTCATCGCGCTCGACGGGCAGCACCTCCCTGTAGCGCCACAGGTCTGCGGGTCTGCTTTTCAGAGATTCTTTTGTCAAACTGCGGCGCGCGCGCTCCAGATCATAGCGAACAAGGAGCGGCTTAGCGCATCTCTCGCAAAGATTTTGCAATCGCCGTGCCTCGTGTCGAAGCCCGCACGCGGCGCATTCCAGGTGCGTCACAAACATTCGGGAATCTCCCTTTCAAACCCTCATTTTACAGCAAGCCCGCCGCCGCTCGCCCCCGTAGCCTTTCGAGCCCCAAGGGGCGACGCCCCGGCATGATTTACATCATACCCGCACGATACGTCTCCGTCAGGTGGAGCGATCAGGCTGCGCCCCAAAGAAGGAAAAAGGAAAAGGGCAAAAGGAAAAGCCGGAAGGCCCTGGAAGAACGCCCCTCTTAATTTTGCCTTTTACTTTTTGCCTTTTTCCTTTTACCTTGGCTTTATGCCCATACGCTTACTGGCCCTGGACCTGGACGGGACGCTGCTCAATTCGCGCGGTGAGATTTCGCCCCGCAACTCTGGGGCGATTGCGCTGGTGCGCGAGCAGGGCGTGCGGGTCGCGCTGGTCACGGGCCGGCGCTTTCGAGACGCGCGCCCGCTCGCACTGGAGCTGGGGCTGGATGTGCCCGTCATCTCGCACAACGGCGCGCTTACCAAGCATGCCCGCACGCTTGAGACCGTGGCGGCGATTCTCCTGCCGGTCGAAGCCGCGCAGGCCGTGCTGCGAATAGGGCGCGCGTGCGACCTGGACGCGATGGTCAGCGACGATCACGAGGGTCTGGGCCGTTTGCTCTACGACCGCATAAGCGAGGGCAATACGGCGCTTGAGAAGTACATCGCGTGGTCGCGTCGGATTCACGGCGACGAGGCCGAAGACTCAGTGCAGCGCGTCCCCTCGCTTGAGCGATACCTGGATCACGCGCCCGTCCATATAGCGTTTTCGGGCGGCTG
>DASQYE010000587.1:0-2811 GCA_035639355.1 Pyrinomonadaceae bacterium | reverse complement strand
GTCAGACCAGGGTATAGTCAACCGGCCGCTGACGCTGAACGGCAAGGTCTGCATTGTAGTTGGCGTCATGCCCGTCGGTTTTCGCATGCCTGAGGATGCAGACCTCGCGCGGCCCATCGCATTTACTTCCGAAGAACAAACGAAGCCCGGCGACCACTACCTGGAAGTCATCGCACGGCTCAAGCCCGGCGTGACGATCAAGCAGGCCGGTGGTGAGATGAGCGCGATTGCAAGCCGCCTTGAGCAAACATTTCCGAATACGAACGTCGGCCACGGTATTGTTCTGGTTCCTCTTCATGAGCAGATCGTCGGCGAGATCAGGCCGGCGTTGTTGATTTTGTTCGGCAGTGTCGGGTTCGTACTGCTGATAGCGTGCGCTAACGTCGCCAACTTGTTGCTGGCGCGCGCCTCCGGGCGGCGCAAAGAGCTGGCGATTCGGGCGGCGCTCGGCGCGGGCCGCTTGCGAATCGTCAGGCAATTGCTCACGGAAAGCGTGCTGCTCGCTGTGGTCGGAGGGGTGCTGGGATTATTGACGGCAGTCTGGGGCGTAGATTTGTTGATCGGGCTCAGTCCGAACAGCATTCCGCGCGCCAGCGAGATCAGCCTAGACGCCAGGGTGCTCGTCTTTACGTTCCTGGTCTCGCTTATAACCGGCGTCCTCTTCGGCCTGCTCCCGGCCTGGCAAACCTCCAAGCTCGAACTTACAGAAGCGCTCAAAGAAGGCGACAGGGGCTCTACGGAAGGATTTCGCAGCAATCGCGCTCGTAGTCTTTTGATAATCTGCGAGTTCGCGCTCACGCTGGTGCTTCTGATCGGAGCCGGACTATTGATTAAGAGCTTTCAGCGCCTGCGCGATGTCAATCCGGGGTTTGATCCGGCGAACCTTTTGACATTGGAGCTTTCTCTTCCCGCTTCCGGATATGCGGAGAGCCAGAGGGTGTCGGATTTTTACGAGCAAGTTCTGGGGCGCATTGAAAGCTTGCCGGGCGTTCAGGCGGTCGGCGCGGTGAGCGTTCTGCCCTTGAGCGGCAGCGATAGCTCCAGCTTCGTCACCATAGAGGGGCACGCGCCGCTCCCGCCCGGAGAAGCGCTGCGCGCAGGCTACCGCGTCATCAGTCCCAAATATTTCAGCGCGATGGGCATTCCGCTCAAGCGCGGCAGGCTTTTCACGCCCGCCGACAATAGAGATGCGGAAAGGGTCGTAGTCATTAACGAGGCGATGGCCCAACGCTTCTTTCAGCCGGGCGAAGACCCCGTAGGTAGACGGATCAGAACAGGAGGGGTCGATAACCCCTGGCTCTCCGTCATGGGTATCGTCGCGGATGTAAAGCACAACGGGCTCGACAGAGATGCGCGCCCGGAAATCTACGCGCCGTATCTACAGTCGCCCAGGCGCTCTATGACATTGGTTGTGCGCTCTATGAGCGATCCGCTGACGCTCGTGGGCTCGGTGCGAGAACAAGTCCTGTCGGTGGACAGGGATCAGCCGATAGGGAATGTCAGGGTAATGGAACAACTGCTCGCCGAGTCGGTCGCGCCGCGTCGCTTCTCTATGCTGTTGCTCAGCGTATTCGCCGCCGTGGCGATGCTGCTCGCCGCCGTCGGCATCTATGGAGTGATGAATTATTCAGTCGCCAGGCGCACGCACGAGATAGGGATTCGCATGGCCTTGGGCGCGCGAAGCGCGGATGTGCTCAGGCTTATAGTGGGCCAGGGAATGACGCTGGCCGCCGTCGGGCTGGGCATAGGCTTACTGGCGGGCGCTATCGTTACCAGACTGATGTCCAGCCTGTTGTTTGAAGTGAGCGCGATTGACCCCTCAATTTTTCTGGCGTCCTCCGTGCTTCTGGCGGTGGCGGCGCTGCTCGCCAGCTATCTTCCGGCGCGCAAGGCAACCAGGGTAGACCCCATGATCGCCATGCGTTACGAATAGCTAACTATTCATCTGCGGCTATGCGGCCGCGATGACCACCGATGAATGACGACCACAGATAAATAAGGTCGCTGCCATTTTGACAGCGACCTTATTTATCTTGAACGCGAGGCTGAAATATTAAAGGCCCAGCTGGCCGATAATGCTATTGGCCTCGGCGATCAATACCTGCCCCTGCGCCGCCGTGAGAATGCCCGCATTGACGAAGGCTTGCACCTGATTAATAAATGCCTGTAGTTGATTGCCCGCCGTCTTCTTGTCCGATTTCTCCAGCTTCTTGAGGGCGGCATCGAGCTTGGCACGGAGCGCGTTGCCCTGTCCCGCGTTGAGCGTCCCCGCCGCGACCAACTTATCCACGTCGCCCGCAAGCAGCAGGATTTGATCGCCGAGGGAGCGCCGAGCGAGGAAGACGGCCGTCGTGCGCGCAGGCGTAGAGAAGCTTCCAGCAGCGATGTTGAAACTGGCGGTGCGCACGACCGCATCGTGCGACGCGGCCAGAACGGGGTGAAGCACGAAAGGCTTGCCCGTGAACGCGGCTGCCTGGAAGTTATGGCTCTGGTCGTCGGCATTGAAGAGCACGACGGCCATGCTGTACCGGCGGTCAAGATCGCCATTGCTATCGGCGATGCTCATCACGATCAAGCCGGGAATCTGTGATGGGCCCGTGTTGTGGAATCGCACGCGCGAGTTTATGTCGGCGGCGGTTCGCAGGCGGAAGAGAGGTGTGCTGCGTCGAATCGCTAGCACTTCGCGTAGATGCGAGAACGCATCCAGTATGTTAGCGCTCGCGGGCTTCAAGGCCGGGTCGCCCAGGAGCGGGCCCATCACAGGCCAGTTGCCCTGATTATCGCTCGCGGGTGGAAGGCCCACGCCCCAGT
>DASQYE010000586.1:0-2184 GCA_035639355.1 Pyrinomonadaceae bacterium | reverse complement strand
CGCGCCCAGATGTAAAAGGCTGAGCCCGAATCGTAAATCTGGAAGCCCAGGCGCAGCAGCACCTCCTCGGCCCGCTTACGCTTCGCTGCGAAGCTCTCGCGCAATCGCGCGTAATATTCCGGGTCGGCCATCAGAACCTGCGCCAGCGCGCGCTGCAAGGGGGTCGGCGAACAGACATAAAAGACGTTGTTAGCGTTATTGAGCGGCGCGATCAAGTGCGCGCTGCCGTAAACGTAGCCGAGCCGCCAGCCGGAGATATTCCAGGACTTGGAGAAAGAGTTGACCGTGATCGTGCGCTCCCACATCCCCGGCAGGGCCGCGATTGAGACGTGCGGCTCGCGGCCGACCACGTAATGCTCGTAGACCTCGTCGGCGATGCAGAGCAGATCAAGCTCGCGGCAAACGTCCGCGATCGTCTCCAGCTCAGCCCGCGTGAAGACTTTGCCCGTCGGGTTGACGGGTGTGCAGGCGATGATCGCGCGCAGCGGAAAAGCATCGCGCTCTTTCAACCGACGACAGCGCGCCAAAAACTCTTCCCCGTCCAGCTCCAGCCCGTCTTTACCGAGCGCGAACACTTCCGTGCGTCCGCCAAGCTCTTCCAGGATGCGACGGTGATACGGGTAATAAGGCTCGAAGACCAGAGCCGCCGCCCCCTTTAGATATGTT
The DNA here is from genome assembly GCA_035639355.1 of Pyrinomonadaceae bacterium. Lineage (GTDB taxonomy): Bacteria > Acidobacteriota > Blastocatellia > Pyrinomonadales > Pyrinomonadaceae > DASQYE01. The sequence goes on along the minus strand of DASQYE010000586.1, from coordinate 1,518 downwards.
TGAGCGACCGCGACCAGCCCGCCCGTCGCGCCGGGCGTAATCAGCAGTTCGAGCGGCGTAGCATCCGGGTCTACGTCTATACGGTTGAGCATGGAGATTTTTTGAGCGACGGCGCGTCGCAGTTCCTGCGCGCCCTCGGCCGGGCTGTAATGGTTCTGGCTCGCGCTGATGATCGCGGCGGCGGCACGCGCCAGCGCCGGGTCAATCGCCAGCTCCGATTGCCCCTGCACCAGATTTCCGCTCGGCGGAACGAGCCGTGTGATCTTCCGTATGTCTGGTTTCATTCTGGCAGCCATATAAATTTATTCTCCGATGGGGATAGCCTTTGAGACCGTTTGGGACGTAATCTACATCTTTCGGCCCGATTTGTATAATCTATAGCCCCGGAGCCGGGCCGTTTCAGACCGGGTTATCGCGAAGGCGCAGAGTTTGGCGAAAGCGATGGAACTGACGCAACTGGAATTTTTTCTCAAAGTGATCGAGGAGAAGAGCTTCTCGAAGGCGGCCGACCGTGTCTTTCGCACGCAGCCCGCCGTCAGCATCTCCATCCGGCGATTGGAAGAAGAGATCGGCGCGCCGCTCTTCGACCGCTCGCAAAAGACGCCGACGCTCACCGAAGCAGGGCAGATCGTTTACGACTACGCGCAAAGGATCATAGCGCTGCGCGACCAGGCGCGCGAGGCCGTCTCGGAGCTTTCGACCCTGAAGCGCGGCCGCGTCCGCGTCGGGGCCAATGAAAGCACCTCTATTTACCTGCTGCCGCACGTCATCCTAACCTATAGAGAGACGCACCCGAACGTCAAGGTCGAAATCTTTCGCCATCCTTCGCAGCATCTGGCGCGCGAAGTCCTGGAGCGCAACGTAGATTTCGCCCTCATGGCCTCCGAGCCGAAAGACCGCGACATCGAGTCGTTCCCCGTGCTAAAGGACGAGCTGGTGCTTATCCTGAGCCCCAGGCACAGGATGGCCGGGCGCGCCTCGCTCACGGTCAAGGAACTCGGGGAGGAATCCTTTCTCGCGCACAACGTCAAGTCTGCTTCGCGCATAAAAGTCCTGGAGGCGTTTGCCAGGCATCGCACGCCGCTCAATATCACGCTTGAGCTGGCGACGGTCGAGACCATCAAGCGTTTCGTCCAACAGCAGATCGGCCTCGCCTTCGTCCCGCGCATGTGCGTGCGCGAAGAGTTGGAGCGCGGCACGCTGGCGACCGTGCGCGTGCGCGGTCTCTCTTATAACCGCACGCTCTGGGCGGCGCACCGTCGCGGCATGACCTTCTCGCACGCCGCCGCAGCATTTCTTGAGGCTCTGCGCCGACACGCCAGCGTTCACGGGTCGTAAGGGATACTGCTTCAAGGCCCGCACACGCCCCCGGCGCCCGTTTCACATCGAGCGCGCGCCCGCTATAACCAGGATTTATCTTCCCATAAAAACTATAACTTTGACTCCGCCCCGCCCCGTCTCTAGGATGTTAGCCCTTGAGGGCGAGTTTCAAGAGCCAACACAGACCGCACCCGCCGA
>DASQYE010000585.1:0-6955 GCA_035639355.1 Pyrinomonadaceae bacterium | reverse complement strand
CGCGCGTCGCGTCCGTCGATTCCGAATCGACGACCAGAATCTCGTTGGCCCAGGAGACCGACTCGCACGCGCCGCGAATATTGTTCGCCTCGTTGAAGGCGATGACGGTCGCGGTAATCTTCATGAGGGATGAGGGCGGAGGGATGGGGGATGAAACAAAGAGCATAAGCTTTTCAGTTCATCCCTCATCCCTCCGCCCTCATCCCTTATAAGAGCGCGAGCGGCGCACAGTCAACTAAAATCTGTGACGCCGCTCGCGGTCTGGGTAAGGCCCCGGAAAATGGCAGCCTAAGGTCTAAGGAACGGTCGGAGTTTCGACGATCACGTTGTTGGCGCGCAGGGTCGTGGAGGTCGCGCGCTGTAGGTCTGCCAGCGCCTTGTTGTAATCGGTCTCGGCGCGAAGCTCAAGATTGCGCGCGTTGTTCAGCGTATTCTCGCGTTGGAAGAGGAGGAACGTCGTCGAGCGCCCGACCTGGTATAGACGCTGCTCGCCCTGTAGCTGAAGCTCTGCGTTCTCGCGCGCGGCGCGTGCGGCCAGCACCCGGCGACGCGATGTCTCTACGGCCTGAGCGGCGTTGCGCACCTCGACCTCTACGCTCTGCTCCTGCAAGCGCATGGAGGCTTCGAGCTGCGTCTTTTGAATACGCACGCCCGCCAGGTTGGCCTCGGCGGTAGTGTTGCGGAAGGGAAGCTGAATCACGACGCCGACGACTATGTTGCGCGTGCCGAAGCCGAACAGGTTGCGCAGCGTGCGCCCGTAGCCGCCGATCAGATTCGTGGGCACGCCGTTCTCATCGGCGGCCACCAGCGGCGTATCCACCGGCGTCAACCCTTGCCCGACGCGTAATAGATTAATCTGATCCAGAAGGAATGCGTTGGCATTCTGCGCCGGGTCGCCGATGATTAGCGGAACTGGCTCGGTGCTCTGTTGTCGCACGGGAGAGCCGGAGAGGCCCGTGGTTGCCAGCGTCGCCTGAAGATCGAGGCGCGGGCGCGTCTGGTTCTTGAAAAACTTCTCGTCTATGTTCGTGATGTCACGTTGCAGGCGAAGGCGTCGCAGCTCGGGGCGATTCGTACGCGCCTCTACAAGAGCATCCTCAAGACTGACGGGCGTCGAGTCGAAGCTGGGCTGGTCGGTCGGCGTGATCTGCGCGGCCCATTCGGGCGCGTTCGGGTCGCGTATAATCAACTGCTTCAGATTGTTCTCGGCGATCGAGACGCCCTGCGTTGCTTGCAGCAGCGCCGATTCACGATTGGCGATCTCGGTCTGCACCTCGGCGCGTTCGAGCGGCGCGCTCGCCCCGGCGGCGACGCGCGCCTCGGTCTGGCGGAACAGCTCGCGCGACAGGTTCAGGTTGGCGATCAGGTTCTGCTGGTCGCGCAGCGCGAAGACCAGGTCCCAGTAGGCGCGCTGCACCTGCGCTATGACATCGATCGTCTGGCGACGAAAATCGGCGTCGGATTGTTCCAGGCGCTTGCGCTGGATGCGTATGTCGCGGCGGTTGCGGTCAATAGAGCGGTCGCGCCAGAGCGGCTGCGTGAAGGTCACGCCGAGGCTCGCCGAATAGACCGGGTTCAGCGCGTTGAAGGTGTTGTTGGTCGTCCGTCGATTGTTGTTGAAGAAGAAGTTGTAGTTGCCGCCGCCCGTGCCGAACTGCTTGTTGACGGACGTGTTGCCCGTCAGGTCTGTAGTCGTCACGGTCGAGCCGCCGCCGAGCGTGCTCTGCTGTGACTGTACCTGGTTGTTGATCTGCGGGTTGAAGCTGAAGACGGGGTCGAAGATTCCTTCGAGCGCCCGCAGCGTAGTCTCGTTAAAGCGCACGTCGTTGCGCGCCACCTCTATATTATTATTGTTTTCCAGGGCGCGGCGGATCGCGTCGTTGAGCGTCAGCGTCAGCGTATTGTCACTGGTGACGCCGAGCCGCATTAGATTGGGCAGCGGCGGCATCGGGCGCACTATAACGTCGGGGAACGCAGGGTCGCGCGGCCCCTGCTGCGCTCCCGCGCCCGTCGTCGTCCGGTCGCCGGTCGTCTCGTCTACGGTCGTCGCGGGCGTGGTCGTTACATTAGGCTGCGTGAGCGTATCGGTGCGCGGCGCGCTTGTGGTCGGAGCGGTGCTTGTGCCAGGGGGCGCTTGCGGGTCGGGCCTGGACGTTCCCGGAGGCGCGGTCGGGTCTTGAGTCGTCGGGCGTGCCTGCTCCGGGATAGGCTGATTCCGCTCCGTGCCGGGAGGACGCGTCGCATCCTGCTGGGCGGGAGTCGGGGGCGGCGTCGCGGTCGGCGTTTGCGCTCTCGCAAGCGCGCCCGTCGCCGCCATGACCAGTGATAAAAGGGACGCCCGTATAATCCGGCGCACAAGGTAGATAGACATCAAACGAAAGCTCCTTGAATGATTGACCTGGGAAATTGCTTTGCCGCGTTCCCGGCGGTCTCCGCTATTGAGATAAAACGCGGCAAGTCACTAGCTTACTACGTCATAGCCGGACGCCCGGTTTCAACAAATAAGCTGCCGGGAGGGGATAGAACGGCCGCCCGGAGTCCTATGCGCCGCCCCTCGTATCTCGCTCTTTCGAGCAACCACGCTGGCCAACGGAACGCCGTCAGAGGGTGTGGCTTGACAGTCGAGCTAGGCGCGCATTATCTTGCCTTTCATTCTAAAGCAAAGCGTATTCCTGAATAAGCGAGTTCGGGATGTTCCCACGGGGACGAGTGCGCGAGCAAGCGGCGCAGCCCTTTTGTCCGCAAATGGGACTGCCGCTTCCCAAAAACGCAAGCCACGAGGAGGCCCTAACAAATGGCAGTAAAAGTCGGCATCAACGGTTTCGGACGAATCGGACGCAACGTCTTGCGCGCCTCGCTGGGCGACTCCGACATAGATTTCGTCGCCGTCAACGACCTCACCGATACGAAGACGCTCGCGCATCTTCTCAAATACGATTCCGTGCTCGGCAATCTCGAACAGGAAATCTCCGCCACGGAGAACGGCATACGCGTCGGCAATGATGAGTTTCGCGTATTTTCTGAGAAAGACCCGGCGGCCATCGACTGGGAGTCGGTCGGCGCGCAGGTCGTCATCGAGTCAACCGGACGCTTCACCAACGCAGAGGATGCCAGGAAGCACCTGCGCGGCTCCGTCAAGAAGGTCATCATCTCCGCCCCCGCCAAGAACGAGGATATAACCATCGTGCTCGGCGTCAACGCGGACAGGTACGACCCGGCCGAGCATGATGTGATCTCGAACGCGTCCTGCACGACCAACTGCCTTGCGCCCGTCGCCAAGGTGATGCACGAACGTTTCGGCATTCGCTCGGCGCAGATGACTACGATTCACTCCTATACGAACGACCAGCAACTTCTCGATTTGCCGCACAAGGACTTGCGCCGCGCTCGCGCCGCCGCGCTCTCCATGATCCCGACCTCTACGGGAGCGGCCAAGGCCGTCGCGCTCGTGCTGCCCGAATTAAAGGGCAAGTTCGACGGCATCAGCGTCCGCGTGCCGACGCCCAACGTCTCGCTCGTAGATGTCGTCATGGAGCTGGAAAAAGAGACGACCACGGAGGATGTCAACAAGGCCCTGAAGGATGCTGCCAACGAGGAGCTGCGCGGCATCCTGGCGTTCTCCGAAGAGCCGCTCGTCTCCTCCGATTACCGCAAGAATCCGAACTCCTCCATCGTCGATGCGGAGTACACGAAGGTGATCGGCGGCCGAATGGTCAAGGTGCTCTCCTGGTACGATAACGAATGGGGCTACTCGTGCCGCGTGCGCGACCTGGTCAAGTTCATCGCTCAAAAAGGACTGTAAAAGGGGGCCGGGTGTCGGGGGCCGGATGGAAATCCGGTTTACCCCGGCCACTGGCCCCTGACCCCTTTATGAAAAAGCTTTCCATCAAAGACCTGGACTTAAAGGGCAAGCGTGTTTTCGTTCGCGTGGACTTCAACGTTCCAGTCAAGGACGGCCAGGTTGAGGATGATACGCGCGTGCGCGGCGCGCTGCCTACGATCCGCTACGCGACCGAGCAGGGGGCGCGCGTCATCCTCGCGTCGCACCTGGGCCGGCCCAAAGGCGAGCGCGTTGGGAAGTACAGCCTGCGACCCGTAGCAGAACATTTGTCGGGCCTGCTCGACAAACCGGCAGCGTTCGCCGATGATTGCGTCGGCGATGAGGCGAAAGCGAAGGTTGACGCGCTCGGGGACGGCGACGTGCTGCTGCTTGAGAATCTGCGTTTTCACCCGGAGGAAGAGAAGAACGACGACGCGTTCGCGCGCGAGCTGGCGAGTCTCTGCGACGGCCTGTACGTCAATGATGCCTTCGGGGCGGCGCATCGCGCCCATGCTTCGACCGTAGGGATTACAAAGCACGTAGAGCGTGCGGCCGCCGGACTTCTGATGTTGAAAGAGCTTGATTACCTGGGCCGCGTAATCAGTAATCCCGAGCACCCTTTCGTAGCCATCCTCGGCGGCGCGAAAGTCTCGGATAAGATTCCCGTCATCGACGCGCTGATCGAGCGCGAGGTGGACAAGCTGCTGATCGGCGGCGCGATGGCCTACACCTTCTTCAAAGCGGAAGGCTTCACGGTCGGCAAATCCCTCGTCGAGAACGACAAGCTGGAAACGGCGCGCGAGATCAAGCGCCGCGCCGAAGCGGCGGGCGTCGAGCTGATACTGCCGACCGATCATCAGGTCGTCGATAGCTACGACCCGCTCAAGAGTCGCAAGACCATCCCTATAGAGTTCACGAACGCTGGCCTGGTCGGACTGGACATAGGGGCGGAAACGGTCGCGCACTTTGCGGACGCTTTGAAGGATGCGAAGACTATCATCTGGAATGGGCCGATGGGCGTCTTCGAGGAAGAGCACTTCGACCAGGGCACGATCGGGGTTGCGCGCGCCGTCGCCGAGGCAGCCGACAGGGGCGCGACCGTCATCGTCGGCGGCGGCGATTCCGTGGCGGCCGTAACCAGAGCGGGCGTCGCCGACCGCATCACTCATATCTCGACCGGCGGCGGCGCAACCCTGGAATTCCTGGCCGGCGACGAGCTGCCCGGCGTCGCGGCACTGAACGATAAGTAGGGGCCGGGCGTCAGGGGCCAGGGGTCGGTAAAAACCGCCCCGCCTGGCCCCCGGCCCCTAGCCCCTGACCCCTGTTTATATGAGAAAACCTGTCATCGCCGGAAACTGGAAGATGTACAAGACGGTCTCGGAGTCGGTCGAGACTGCGCTCGCGCTGAGGCCGCTGGTCGCCAACGTGAACCACTGCGAGGTAGTGATCGCCCCCGTCTACACCTCGCTCAAGACTGTCGCCGACCGGCTCGAAGGCTCAAGCATACGGATCGCGGCCCAGGATTGCTCGACGGAGGTCGAGCACGGCGCGCACACGGGCGAGGTGGCCGCCGACATGCTGCGCGATGTCGGATGCAGCTACGTGATCGTCGGCCATTCCGAAAGACGCCAATACTATTTTGAGACGGATACGATGGTCAGCCGTAAGGCGCAGGCCGCGCTGGCCACCGATCTGATCGTCATCATGTGCGTCGGCGAGACCCTCGCGCAACGCGATCAGGGCAACGCCGAAAAGGTCGTCAGCGGCCAGTTGGGCGGCGGACTCAGCGGGTTGACAGCCTCTGATCTGGCCCGTATTATCGTTGCCTACGAGCCCGTCTGGGCGATCGGTACGGGACGCACGGCGACGCCGGAGCAAGCGCAGGAAATGCACGCGTTTATCCGGCGCGTTTTCGCGGAAAAGTACTCCGGCGAGATCGCCTCCGCAGTGCGTATACTGTACGGCGGCTCCGTTAAGCCGGACAATATCGCGGGCCTGATGGTTCAGGCAGACATAGACGGCGCACTCGTTGGCGGCGCGAGCCTCAAGGCGGAAACCTTCGCGCAGATCGTCAATTACGATCGATAAAGCTTAAAGGACTGGCGTTTTGGTAACTTACGTTTTATACGGCCTTTTTATTTTGACCTGCATTGTGCTGGTTGTCGCCGTGCTTTTACAGCCGGGCAAGGCCGGCGCGGGCGATCTCTTCTCCAGCAATGTTTCGAGCACGGCCTTCGGGCCGCGCGGCACGCAGACGCTCCTCGCCAAGATCACCATCGGCGCGGCTGCGCTCTTCATGCTGGTCGCGCTGCTTCTGTCTCTGCCCATCTTCGGTACGCGCTCGGTCTTGCAGTCTGCGCCTGACGAATCACAGCCGACCGCGACGCCGACTCCGCAGCAGCAGCCATCGCCGGCGGCGACCGTTGCCCCGCCGGGCGCGGCCGTGCCCGCCGGAGAAGGTAACAGTAATGCGCCGGGTGCCAGTAACAGCAACACTGGCGCTCCGGCAACGGCGACGCCGGCCAGCCAACAGCCCGCGACCAGCCCACAAGCGTCACCGGCCGGGAAGTAGCCCGTCTCGCACGCAGGCAGGCTGCGGTTGACAATTTAATCGGGAACCACGCCGATTCGACGAGCCGAAGTGGCGGAACTGGTAGACGCGCACGTTTGAGGGGCGTGTGAGGTAACTCGTGGGGGTTCGAGTCCCCCCTTCGGCACCAAAGAACTTTGTCGGGTAATCGCCTGTTGATGCGATTACCCGATTTTTACTTGGGGACGGCGCTCGTTAATCAGGGCACGCCGGCCGGCTTCGTAATACGACCATTCGCGTATCCAACTAGCAGCCCGCGCCGCCATCGCACGCCACGGGCTTGACGATGGTTACGCCTACGATCACGGCCGCGACCACCGCCGCCCCTACAATTGCAAACGTCCGCATCGAAAGACCGCCGCCCGGCTTCTTCACCTGCGTCACGTCTGCGTATGCCACGGTTTGGGACGCGTTCGTCTTAGGGTCTATGACGGTGAAGGAATCTTCCCCGGCCGCGCCGACATAGCCTTTCAAGCGGGTGTTGTCCCTCAGCCTGACCTCGACGCCGGCGTCGCGTCCCACTCCCAATTTTTGTACCTTGGCTC
>DASQYE010000584.1:0-13559 GCA_035639355.1 Pyrinomonadaceae bacterium | reverse complement strand
CCTGGGCGTAGCGCCGCGTCCATGCTTCGTCCTGCGCGTGCCGTTCAGGCACGAGCGGCCCGAGAAGCTGGCCCCGCGCGTCAAGCATCCGTTAGTCGTCAAACATGCTCGATTTCGCAGCCTGCACGGACAAGTCCTCGGGCCCGAGAGCATTCCGATTATGAATGCGCGTGTGGAGCTGCCGGCGCTCCAACTCTCTACGCATACCGATTCGAGCGGGCGCTTTCACTTCTCCGCCGTGCCGGCCGAGCCGCGCGTCAAGCTTTTGCGCGTCTTAGCCAAAGGGCAGGAGTTTTCGATCAACACAGAACAGGCGGAGCGCGACCACGAACCGTTTGTCATAAATTTACAGATGGAGGGATAACATGCCGACCTATTTGACTCCCGGCATCTACATCGAAGAGATTTCGACCGGCCCCAGGCCGATCGAAGCCGTGGGCACAAGCACCGCAGCTTTCATAGGCGTTGCGCCTAACCCGACCGCGCGGCCCGACGAAGCGGTCGCCATCAACAACTGGTCACAGTTCGTCAAGGAGTTCACGGCCGAAGGCAACGTAAGCACTCCGTTGGCCCAGGCCGTCTTCGGCTTTTTTCAGAACGGCGGCGGGCGCTGCTACGTCGTCAACGCGGGCGCTGACAGAGTGCTCGTCGGCGACGGACGCAAGCGCAGGGGCGTCGAGTTGTTCGAGGAGGTTGACGAGATTGCGATCGTCGCCGCGCCCGGATTCGCAGACCCGGCGTCTTACGACACACTGCTCTCACACTGCGAGAAACTCAAAGACCGCGTCGCCATTCTGGATGCGCCCGAGGATGTCGCTAACATAGACATGCTGAAAACGGTGGGCGTGGCAGGGCCGAAGCCGAGGCCGAAGAAGCCGGCCGCAGGAGGCGAGGGCGAGGCCACGCCGGAGACGCCGCCCGCCCCGGCAGCGGCGGCGGGCCTGCGCCCGCGAACCAGCGACGGCGGCTACGGCGCGCTTTATTTCCCCTGGATCGTGATGCGCGATCCGCTCTCTCCCAAAGACCTGATTACCGCGCCGCCCTCCGGCCACATCGCGGGCATTTATGCGCGCACGGACGCGACGCGCGGCGTTCACAAGGCTCCGGCCAACGAGACTGTGCGCGGCGCGCTCGATCTCACCTACAAGGTGACGCGCGACGAGCAGGGGGAACTCAACACGCTGGGCGTCAATTGCATTCGCCTGTTCGCGACGCAGGGCATAAGGGTCTGGGGGGCGCGCACGCTGGCCGACAGCGCGAGCGAGTGGCGCTATCTGAACGTCCGTCGGCTGTTCAACATGATCGAGGAATCGATCGCACGCGGAACGCGCTGGGTGGTCTTCGAGCCCAACGACGTGACGCTCTGGAAATCCATACGGCGCGATGTCAGTGCCTTCCTGACGCTGCAATGGCGAGCGGGGGCCCTGATGGGCACGACGCCCGAAGAAGCCTTCTTCGTACAGTGCGATGAAGAGACGAATCCGCCGGAAGTGATCGATGCCGGTATGGTCGTCACGGTCATCGGCATCGCTCCCGTCAAACCCGCGGAGTTCGTCATCTTCCGCATCGGTCAGGGAGCCGGAGGGGCTGTAACTGAAACTCAGGGAGGTGCTTAATCATGGCGAAAGACGACACCAAGCCAGCTGCCGCAACTTACATTGATCCGTACCGCGCATACAACTTCAAACTGATAATCGACGGCGTCAACGAAGGTCATTTCACCGAAGTCAGCGGCATGGAAGCCAGCGTCGCGCCCATCCCTTACCGCGAAGCGGGCAATAGCCAGGTGGTGCATTACGTGCCGGGACGAACCGAGTACGGCGCGGTCACGCTCCGCTATGGCGTCACCCAATCAAAAGACCTATGGAACTGGTTCCTCAAGAGCGTCCAGGGCAAGGTTGACCGCAAGAATGTCTCCATCGTGCTGCTTGACAGCGACGGCGCGACCGAGGTCACGCGCTGGGATCTGCTCAACGCGTGGCCCACGCAGTGGCGCGGGGCGATGCTCGACACGAGGAGCCAGGAGGTGGCGATCGAAACGGTCACGCTGGTCTGCGAGACGCTGGTACGTGCCTGATGCTTTTGACCGGCGAAACAGAGGCTATCTTGTCGGGGCTGGCTGATCTCAAAAGAAGTCTGCTTCGTTCTTTCGCTATGGGGCTGCGCAGGTGCGCCGATCTCATGCTCTACCTGGCAGAGCCCGGTCGGCCACGTTCGTCGAAACCAATCGCCCCGGTTACTCCCGCGCGAGATAAGGAAGAAGGACTCCCTGACGGCGGCCCGGCCGACGCGAACGGGGCGGGCCCGCCTAAGCACTGGGCCGAGCTGTTCAAGAGCGGGCCGCCTCCGCACTGGGTCGAGCTTGTGCGGCAGTCTGCGCCGGAACTGTTGGCCGAAGCCGACGACGGCCCGGTCTACTGGACTACTGACGGCGCGGCCTCTTCGCCCGTCGAGGAGGTTCCGCAGCCGGAGTCTACGAGCGTTAAAGCGAAGAGCGCCTCGCCGCCGGAAGAACGCAGCCTGTCACGTAGACCGAAGCCTATGCCATTGCTGGCGCGCCGAGCGATTAGCAAGCGCCCGCGCGAGTCTTCGCCCACAAGCAAGTCTTTGATCCGGCCCATGCGTTTGCGCTTTGAGCCCGCGAAGCCCTACGTGGATACAGCAGCCGAGCGATGGGAGCTTGATTCAAAGAGAGAGCCTGAGCACATCAGTGCCGCCGACGCTGACATGCACGCGACGACCGTGGGCCAGGACGCGCCGCTTCCAGCGACGGAACGCTCTCGGCCGGACGACCCGGCAGAAGCCGCATCCCTTATGACGACACAGGAGGAAAGCACGGGCCAAAGCCGTGGCCGTCGCGGCCGCCGGCAGACGCCGGCGCACTATGAAGGCAGGGGCGTCCGCTCGTCCGGCGCTGTTTATCCGGGCCGTCCTCAAGCGCGACCGGGTCTCGACGGAACAGCTCGCCGCGAGGGTGATGCTTATAAGGACGCATCATCAGCGAAGGCCCACGCGCCGCGAGAGCCGCGTGTAGCGGGCGGCGATGCCGACCGCCAGGAGATTTCCGCGCCCCGTACCTTGGAGAGAGTCTTGCCGCACTCCTTTATGGCCCGTGTAGAAGCGCCGCATCGCACGCAAACTATTTTTGATGAAGAGAAGAGCTTCCGCGTGCAGGAGGACAGGCGCAGGACGCTGGAAGAAGTGACGGGGCGGGGCGGCTCAACCGACATTGGGCCCACGCGGCGGTCAAAGCATGCCGACCAGCCTTCCACCCGCGCGCGGGCGCGAGATTTCTCGGCGCAAGATTTCCAGGCGCGAGATTTCTCTATGCCCAGGCCCGCGCACGGGGCCGTCGCTCCTCATGACGGGCAGGTGGCGGACGCCCCGGCTTTGATGGATGAGAAGACGCCGAATGAGACCGCGCCCGTGCGTTCGTCTGCGAGGGCGCTGGGCCAATCGAGCGAGAATCCGTGGCCTGATCTTCCGGTCGCGCCGCTGCCGGAGCTGATGGATGAGGCGGCGGCGTTGGAGGGCGAGCTGAGGCGTGGCCAACGCCTTGAGCGTGAGCAGCGAGGCATGTGGTGGAACGCGTAACTTTTCTGATCGAAGAGACGGGCGAGCGCATCGCCTGCATGTTGAACCCGGAGAGCCTGGTCATACGCCGTCTGGCCGGAGTTCGTCCGCGTCGTTCGGCGGGCGGCGTGCTCACCGGGGCGGGCCTCGCCGACGACGCTCTGCTTTTCACCGGAGGCGGGATGACAGAGCTGCATCTCAATCTTCTTTTCGACGTTTCGCTCGCCGGTTCGACCGCGCAAGTGAAAGACGTGCGCGACCTGACCTTCCCGCTCTGGAAGCTGGCCGAGAACGCCGCCGAGGAGCAGAGCTACGGGCGGCCTCCGTTGATACGCTTCGTCTGGGGCAAGACCTGGAATATCCCAGGCATCGTGGCCGCCATCGCGGAGCGGCTAGACTACTTCACCTCCGAGGGTGACGCCCTGCGCTCCTGGCTGCGTATGCGTTTCCTGCGAGTGGCGGAACCGGGCTCGCAGCCCGTGTCCGGACAAAAGCCGCCGGGCTCCGTCGAGATACCCGAAACGCCGACGCCCGAACAGCCGGGCCCGGAGGGAACTGCGCCGACGGAGACCGCTGCCGACGAGTCGCGCATCCACCAGTACGTGTTGGGCGAACGACTGGATCAGCTGGCCTACCAGTATTACGGTTATTACGGTCATCCGTCGCTCTGGCGCAAACTCGCAATCTACAACGGCATCAACGACCCCTGGGACATCCCGGCCGGCGCGTTGTTGCGTATTCCGCCTCTGTCGCTGATGGAGGGAAAACGATGAGCCGCCAGATAGGGACGCTGCCGCGCCTCAATATCGAAGTTGACGCGATGCCGCTCTCGCTTGACGAGATGCGCACGCTCTGGGAGGTGCGCGTGCAGCAGCGCCTCTCGCTGCCTACGCTCTGCGAGCTGACCTTCATCGAGCCGACCCCCTTTCTTGATAAGGCCGCAATCCTGGCACCCGGCTCGCCCCTGCGTGTCGGCGTGCGCGGCGCGGACGAGCCGTTGTTCGCCGGGCAGATCACGGCCGTCGAGCACATCTACGAGCCTTCGCGCGGCCGCGAGGTACGCGTGCGCGGCTACGACGTGCTGCACCGATTGCGCAAGCGCCAGCCCGTTCGCGCGCACGTGCAGGTGACGCTCGTCGATCTGATTAAAGAGTTGATCGCAGACTTAGGCATCAATCTGGACGCGCCGACTACGGGGCCGCTCTGGCAGCGCCTCGTACAGTTCCGCCAATCGGATTTCGAGATGATGACGGAAGTGGCCCAGCGCTGTGGCCTCCACTTCACGCTGCGCGATGAGACGCTGCACGTCCTGACGCTCGAAGGCATAGGCGAGGACGTGCCGCTCAAGCTCGGGGAATCGCTCCTCGAAGCGCGCATAGAGGTCAACGGCGAAGGGGCTTGCCGCTCCGTACAGACTACCGGCTGGGACCCTTTGCGCGTGGAGCGGCATGAGGGGAAGGCGAGCGAGGCTCGCAGCGGGCGCGGCGTCGGCGTCGAGGTCAGCCCTGTCGAGATGGGCGGCACGGGCGAACGCACGGTGGTTGACGAGACCCTGGCAAACGACCTACAGGCCGACGCCATCGCGCAAGCCGAGCTTGACCTGCGCGTCGCGCAGGAAGTGACGCTCTGGGGCGTGGCCGAAGGCGACCCGCGACTCCGGCCGGGCGCACGCGTCAATGTCGAGAAGATCACCAGCCTGCTCGCGGGCCGTTACGTCCTGACCTCGGTTGACCACACTTTCGACAGCGTGAAGGGTTTCGTGTCCATCATCTCAAGCGCGCCGCCCGCGCCCGCAGAGCGGCAGCGCGGCGCGATGGCCGCGCTCGGCGTCGTCACGCACGTCAACGACCCCGAAGGCTACGGGCGCGTGCAGGTCAAGCTGCCGACCTATCAAGACATAGAAACGGATTGGATGGGTGTGGTCACGCCAGGGGCCGGTCTCGGCAAGGGATTGCTGGCGATGCCCGATGTTGAAGACACTGTGCTCGTGCTCTTTCCGCACGGCGACCCGGCGCAGGGCGTCGTGCTCGGCGGTCTATACGGCATGTGGACTAGGGAGGAATGGGACTGGGGCGTGGACGAAACGGCCGTCAAGCGTTACACCTTGCGCACCCCCGGCGGCCAGCGCGTGCGGCTCGACGACGCCAAACAGGTGATCCGCCTTGAGAACAGCGACGGAAGCTTTATAGAGATGTCGCCGGAGAAGGTCTCGCTGCACTCGCAGCGGGATTTGGAGATCGAAGCCCCCGGACGCCGCGTCGTCCTCAGGGCCGATAAGATTGATTTCGAGCGAGGCTGAGATGTTTTTGCTGACCGAGGATGCCATCGTCGTCTGCAAGCACGAGCTGGGTATCGTGAAGAACGTCCCGTCTCAGGACTGGGTGACGATCGGGGAGCGACGTGTGCTGGTCGAGATAGACCCGGAAGGCCGCACCATCGCGGGCTGCCCCATGTACGGCGTCGGCATACGCCCGTGCGTGACCACGCTGAAGGTTCAGGCCGGGTACTCCGATTGGATTCGAGTTGACGGCCGCCGTGTCTGCCTCGATACGATCACCGGACTGACGGACGGCACGCCGCCGGGCACGGTCAAATACAAAGTCAACAATGCCGGCCAGCCTTTCGTTGAGGAGGTCGCATGAGGGTTCGACGCTATCGCGCGTGGCGCTTTCTTCATCCGGACATAGATGCGCCGGAAGAGTTCGCCGGGCTAACAATCTCGCCCACCGGCGGCATAGAGATGGTGGACGAGCACGCCTCCGTGCGGCAAGCCATACTGCTGCTGCTTTCGACCGTGCCGGGCGAGCGCGTGATGCGACCCGATTACGGCTGCGATCTGCACAAGCTGATCTTTTCGCCGAACGACAATACCACGGCGGGCCTGGCCATCCATTACGTAAGGCAGGCGATAGACCGCTGGGAGCCGCGCATACAGGTGACTAACCTGGATGCGGACCCGAATCCGCAGGAGCCGGGCCGCCTGGACATAATACTAGAGTACCGCCTTCGCGCCGTGCAGCGCACGGACGAGCTGGCCTTTACCATCAACCTGGCGGGAGAGCAGACCTGATGGCGCTGAAGTCACCAAACCTGGATGACCGTGATTTCAACCAGCTCGTCGAAGAGGCGCTGCGCTGGGCCATGAGCGCCTGCCCGCAGTGGACGGATCTTTCGCCCGGCGATCCCGGCACTGTCATCCTTGAGCTATTCGCCCACCTGACCGAGACGATGATCTATCGTCTCAATCGTCTGCCCGAAAAGGCTTATGTGGAATTCCTGCGCCTGATGGGCGTGACGCTAAGTCCGCCGGTGGCCGCCAGTGTTCCGCTCCGCTTCACGCTGAGCCGCGCGCAGGATTCGGCGGTCGAAATCCCAAGGGGGACGCGCGTCACGCTCGGGCGCTCGGGCGCGGGCGGGGTGCCGCCCGTCTTCGTCACTATGGAGATGGCCGAGATCGCTCCCGGTCAGACCGAAGTGGAGGCGCTCGCCTATCACTGCGAGCTGGTCGAGGCGGAGCTGGCGGGCACGGGCACGGGCCTGCCGTCTCTGTCGGTCGTGGCGCGCCGCGCGCCCATCGTCGCGCCCACGGGCGAAGGGCTTGAGCTGATCGTCGGCGTCGAGGCCGCGCCCGAAGAGCTGACGGGCCGCGCGCAAGCGCTCAAGTACGGCGGCAAAGCGTACCGCATCTGGCGCGAGGCGGAAAACTTCAGCAGTGATTTTCAGGGCAACCGACTGATCTACATCGTAGACCGCATGACGGGCACGATCACGTTCGCCCCGGCCGTGCAGTTTAAGGGCGAAGACGGTCTGTTGGGGCAGACGCCGACGGCGCTGGCGGAAGTTCCGAAGCCCGGACGCGAGATCAGGCTCTGGTATTGTCGCGGCGGCGGCCTGGAGGGCAACGTCGCGGCGCACACCCTGACGACCCTCAAAGACCCCATCCCCGGCGTCAGCGTAGATAACCCGCGCTCCGCCACCGGAGGGCGCGCGGCAGAGACCTTGCAGAACGCCTTGGTGCGCGGGCCACAGGAGCTGCACTCGCTGCAACGCGCCATCACGGCGAGCGATTTCGAGCTTCTGGCGCTGCGCAGCTCCGGGGCCGTGGCGCGCGCCAAAGCTTTCACCAAGGCCATGCTGTGGGTTCACGCGCCGCCCGGAACCATAGAGGTCTTGCTCGTGCCCTACGTGCCGGAGGAACAGCGCGCCGGAGGCGTCGTGACGGAAGAAGAATTGAATGCGCAGGAATCGGACGAGGCGCTAGAGCTTATACAGCGTTCGCTCGACGAGCGCCGCCCGCTCGGGACGATGTGCCTGGTCAGCTGGGTGCGCTACAAAAAGGTGCGCGTCGAGGCCCGCGCCGTGATTCATCGCGGCGAAGACGCAGACGCCGTGCAATCGCGCGTGCTGACCCGTCTGCACCAGAGCATCAATCCCTTGCCCTCCAATCTGCCCTCTGCGGGCTGGCCCTTCGGCCAGCCGCTTCGCGCCTCGCATGTTTATGACATAGTGCTGGCGGAGCCGGGCGTCAGCTATGTGGACAGGGTGCGGCTGCTGGTGGACGAAGTGCCGGAGGCCAATATCAGCTCGCTTGCGGCGGACGCCTTTCAGCCCTACACCTGGTACGCGGGAACGGGCCCGACGCTCTTTCGCTCGGTTGACGACGGCGACGGGTGGGAGTTGATCTACGGTTTCCCGGATGAGGCTATAGAACTGGTGAGGGTCAATACGCTGCGCGCCGGAATGGTCGCCATCGTCACGCGCCTGAGCGACGAGGCGTCGCGGCTGCACGTCTCGGATGATTGCGGCGAGACGTGGCGTCCGCTGGCGCAGACGGCCTTCGCCATCAGTGATCTGGCGTGGACGGCGCGCGACGGTCTGCCACTGTTGATGCTGGCGACAGACGAGGGGCTTTACGAATTGTCGCTGCAAGCCGGAGCGAGCCCCGTGCAGATTATGGTTGACCCGGCAAAGTCAACGCTCGGCTTCTACGCCGTCGCGGCTTCTGTGGGCATTCGGGGCACATTCTTCGTCGCGGTCGCGGCGCGCGGCACGGGCGGCGTCTACTTGTCGAGCCAGGGCGGGCGACCCGGCTCCTTCACCAACATCGGACAGAAAGGCGAGGACGTGCGCGTGCTCGAAATTCAGCAGGACGGCGTGCGAACGTTCCTCTGGGCCGGTATCAGGGTGGCAGGAAACGAGCCCGGACGGGGCGCTTACAGGTGGGAGCTGCAAGGCTCCGCGCCGCCCACGGGCGGAACGGCCGTCCAGCGTGGATGGGACGGAGGCAGTTGTCACGGGCTCGCCTTCAAGGGCTCCTTCGTCTTCGCGGCGACGCACGAGAAGGGCGTGCTGTGGCTCGACCTGAGCAAAGGCGACGAGGCCAGCTGGCACGAGCCCGTGCTCGGAAGCGGGCTTCCGATACGCGATGTCGAGCGCAATTTTCATCCCATCGAAGCCCTCGCCGCCGATCCCCAGCAACGCCTCGTGATGGCGGGCGGTCTTCAGGGAATCTACCGCAGCCGGGACAACGGGACGAGCTACGAAAACTGTTCGAGCAGGGAGTTTCGGGACAAGGTGACGCTGCCGAGCACCTGGCTGTTCTGCTCCGGAGATCATGCGGTCGAGGTGGTGGCGGAAGATGAAGCGGAACGAGATTGAACAACTGCTGCCTGCCGTCTTTCAGCGCACCCTCTACGAGGGCAATCCACTGACGGCATTGTTGGAGGTCATGGAGAACCTGCACGCTCCGACGGAGGACGTGCTCGAAAATCTGGACGCGATCTTCGACCCGCGCCGGACGACCGACGAATTCGTAGCCTTTCTGGCTTACTGGGTCGATCTGAACAGGCTTTTCGACGAGGCCCCCGACAGTAAAGGCCAGAGCGCTTTCTCGCGTCACTCTATGACGAGCGGTTTCGGTCATCTGCGCGAATTGATCGCCAGGGCCGCTTATCTCTCGCAGTGGAGGGGGACGAGGAGAGGGCTGCTGCTCTTCCTGCAAACGGCCATCGGCGTCGAGGGCTTCGCGGTCGAAGAGCATCCGCTCAACGCCGAAGGGCAGCCGCGCCCGTTTCACATAAGGGTTAGCGCTCCCCGTGAGACTACGCCGCACAAGGCTTTGATCGAGCGCATTATAGAGCTTGAGAAGCCGGCCTATGTCACTTATGAGCTGGTCTTCGCAGAAACGCCGGGCGGCGCTTAAAGCAAGCCGGCGCTGACAATCTTTCATCTGCGAGCGCCGCCTCCGCAAGCGCCGAGGCTTTTCGAGACCGTCGCAATCGTCGTCATCTTCTAAGACTATCTCTTACGGAGGACATCTGATGAAAAAGACAAGTCTCGTGGCGCTGTTGATCCTGATGCTCCTGGGCGCGCAGGCGCTCCGTAAAGATAGCCGGGCGGCCCTCGGGGCGGCTCTGAATCCTATGCCTATGGCGTCGCTAACGCCGAAGCCGACTCCTAAGGCCACCCCTAAAGCTACGCCGAAGGCGACTCCAAAGGCGACGCCGGCGACCGGCAATACCTCCGGGGGTACGAAGAAGCCTAGTCCATCTCCGGCCGGCAACCTTACAGGGGATGAGGCCGGCAAGAAATCCGAGCCGCTGGCGGCGCGCGTCTTCAGCTTCCCGGCGCTTGTTTTTCTACTGGTCTTTGGATTTGTGGCGGTCGGGCTCGGAGCCTGGGTCGGAAATAGCCTGAACGAGACAGGGTCGGATGTCGGGCTGCGCGCTTTGGAGGGGGCGATACTGGCCGTGCTGGGGGCCATTCTCGCGCGGTTCTTTATCGGGCTGCTGCTCTCTTTGGCCGGCGATTCGACCGCCGCGCAGATAGCCATCGGCTGGGGCTTCTTCCTGTTTCCCGGAGCGGTGGATACTGTGTCATGGCTGGTCAACGGAAAGTTGGTCACGACGCCGGATTTCCTGATGTGGCTGGCGACCTTCGTGGGGGCTTTCACGGGAATGATGAACGGCATCTGGCGCATACACGATTGGAAGGGCATTGGCTATCTGGCCTTTCCGCTCGACGTGACGTGGGGGCTGGCCGGGGCCACCACCGGCTCGCTCGTACATCTCATCAATTTCGCCTGGGCAGACCACGCCAGCGACGAGCGCTACGAGGCTCACCGCTATCTGAGCGGGATGCGCTTCAAGGACAAGTTTGCGTTCACGCAGGGGCCTGTAATGTCCAATTTGAAGGTTGCGCCCACGACGACTGCGGGTGCGAAGCACGATACGCTGTATTACCACGAGAGAACGCACGTCTGGCAAAACAGGATATTCGGCCCGTTGTTTACCCTGACCTATCTGGGCTGGATGGCCATCTGGCTCATCCCAGGCGCTATCGCCGCCATCGTGACCAGAGATATAGAGGCCATACAGTCCTTCTGTTACTTCAACAATCCCTGGGAGGCATGGGCTTACCTGGTCGGCGCAGGGAAGCGCACGGATCATCCCAGCGCGGCTAATCCTCATCCGTTGATCTGGCGCGACGCGATAATCCTGCTCCTCTCGGTGCCGTTCTTCGGCGGGATGATCGGCCTCTTCATCTCGGTCATCATGGCAGTGTGGTGATCGGGCGACGGCCGGAAGGCTTTCAACCCTTCCGGCTGAGACGCGCCGAGAGAGCGGCGCTACTTTAGATTGAAAGTCCAGGCTGAGCATACTTTGAAAACGAGTTGCTAACAGTCGAGTTCTGAAAGGGAATTATGGCAAGAAGCTTTGCGATCACGACGACCGCCACCGACACCCTACAAGCCGACGCGCAGGGCCACGCCCAGGCCGTCTTCACCGTCACCAACTCGACCTCGCGCCCCATACGTGGACTGGCGAAAGTAAAAGCGCTGGGCGATACCAAGCGAGACTGGATAAATATAGAAGGCGAGGCGGAGCGAGACTTTGCGGCCGGAACGACGCAGCAGTTTACCGTCAACTTCGATGCCAAGCCCGAGCCGGCTGCGGCCCCTGCGGCCGCAGGCACGGCAGCCGGGACGAGTGCGGCGAGCAAGGCGGGCGAAACGCCGACCGCGTCGTCAGCCAGCGGGGTCAAGCCAGGGAAGTATAGCTTCCGACTGGACGTGGCTTCATCCATGAAGTCCGACGAAGATTTTACGGAAGGCCCGGTCGTGACGGTCGAAGTGCCAGCGCTTGCAGCACCCGTCAAGAAGAAATTCCCCATCTGGATCATCCCAGTCATCGCCGTCGTGCTTATAGCCCTCGGTCTGACACTCTGGCTGCTGCTGCGGACAAAGAAGGTGGAAGTGCCGAGTGTGGTCGGAAAGTCAGTGGCTGATGCGACGAGTGCTATAGAGGCGAACAAGCTGAAGGCGAATGTCACGGGCACGGTGTTGACGGGCACGGTGGCTGCGGGAGCGGTGGTGACCCAGGACCCGGCGGGAGGGGCGAAAGCGCCGGAGGGTAGCATGGTCGCCCTCGTTGTCGAAGGTGAGAAACCGACGCCATCACCATCACCGTCGCCGTCACCAACACCAACATCCCCGACTCCGCAACCGCCTAGAGTCCTGATTAACTTTGCAGACCAGGCTCCTTTAGCTCAATGGGGAAACGACGCTGGCCACGTTCTGCCCTTTAACGGCTCGGACGTGGATGCGCGCGGCTTTGTCATCAACCGCGACAATGCTGGGCTGGAAAACGGCGCGCGGATGACGAAAGTCATCGAGACCCATCCGAGATGGGCGGACAACGGCAATATATTCGGGACTTATACCCTTCCGGAGCCACTGAAAGAGGGCGATAAGTTCAAGACGCAAGTCGGATTCCTGGCCGGGGCCAGGGCCGGCAATCTTCGTTTGTACGTGCTGCTCAACGGCAACATTATTCAAGAGATGTCCAAGTCCTACGACGGTAGTTTGAGAAACTGGACAGTTGACCTCAGTGATTGGGCCGGACAGTCCGGCAAGTTCACTTTGATGGTGGTAGCGACACCCACGAGCGCACAGGGCTGGATATGCTGGATCAATCCGCGCATAGAGCGCCCCGGCTCGCCTTAGAGGCGGAAGCGAAAAGCAACCTGCTCGCTCTACAGTTGCGCGCTCTCATGAAGAAGGCCGCAGCAGCCTTACCGGTCTTTAAACAACTCAATTCGGGAGGAGCATCATGGCAAGAAGTTTCGCAATCACGACGACCGCCACCGACACCCTACAAGCCGACGCGCAGGGCCACGCCCAGGCCGTCTTCACCGTCACCAACTCGACCTCGCGCCCCATACGCGGACTGGCGAAAGTAAAAGCGCTGGGCGATACCAAGCGAGACTGGATAAATATAGAAGGCGAGGCGGAGCGAGACTTTGCGGCCGGAACGACGCAGCAGTTTACGGTCAACTTCGATGCCAAGCCAGACCCCGCCGCAGCAGCTTCGACGGCCCCGGCGGCCTCGGCCGCTACGCCAGCAGCAGCGGCGGCATCTGCGACCACGCCGACGGCGGCAGCAACAGCTACGCCTGCCGCCGATACTGCCGCCGCGTCGTCAGCCAGCGGTGTCAAGCCAGGGAAATACGGCTTTCGCCTCGACGTAGCCTCCGCCATGAAGTCCGACGAAGATTTTACGGAAGGCCCGGTCGTGACGGTCGAAGTGCCAGCGCTTGCAGCACCCGTCAAGAAGAAATTCCCCATCTGGATCATCCCCGTCGTCGCCGTCGTGCTCATCGCGCTAGGACTCACACTCTGGCTGCTGCTGCGGACAAAGAAGGTGGAAGTACCGAGTGTGGTCGGAAAGTCAGTGGCGGATGCGACGAGTGCTATAGAGGCTAACAAGCTGAAGGCGAATGTCGCGGATACGAAGCCTACGGGGACGGTGGCGGCGGGGTTGGTCGCGACCCAGGACCCGGCCGGGGGCGACAAGGTGGACGAAGGGGGCACGGTCAACTTGGTGGTCGAAGCAGAGCCGCCCACGCCACCTGAAGAGACTACGCCGCCCGTCGTCGCGCCCCCCCGCTCCGTTTGCCGGACGGTGGATCAACACGGACCCGAACAC
>DASQYE010000583.1:0-14079 GCA_035639355.1 Pyrinomonadaceae bacterium | reverse complement strand
CGCCTTGAGGTTCGTGACCAGCTCCTGGGCCTTGGCTTTGGCCTTGGGGCTAAACGCGCGCTCGACGTAGAGTTGGCCCAGGGCCTCGCCCAGCGATTGGTCTGTGGCTTCCAGGATACGCTTCCAGCGCGGCCTCAATTCCTTCGTGCCGCGCAAGGTCTTGCCGTAGAAATTGAAATCCTCGTTGACGAAAGCGGAACTCAGCCGGCCCGCCTGTGTGTTGATAAGCTGCCAGCGCAGGTAGGTCTTCCAGTCGCTCGTGGGAACGCTCGTCATCATCCGCCCGACCTCTTTGTAAAACTCCGGCTGGGCGACGTTGATATCGCCGGGGTCTGCGAGCCCCAGACTCTTGAAGTAGCGATTCCAGGAGAAGCCGGGCGTGAGCGTGTTCAATTCTGCGAGGGTCATCTTGTGATAGGTCGCCGCCGGGTCGCGCTCTTCGACCGGCGTCATGGAGGCTTTGGCGAGCCTGGTCTCCATCTCCATGACGGTCTTCGCTTCGCTCGCAGCCTGCTCCGGTTTATCGCCGAGCAGTTCCAGCATCCTGGCGATGTGGGCTACATACTGCGTGCGTATCTCCTTCGACTTCTCGTCCTCGTTCGTGTAGTAGTCTCGGTTCGGCAGGCCCAAGCCCCCCTGGTAGAGCCAGGAGATAATGCGCGTGCTGTTTTTATAGTCCTGGTAAGCGAAGAAGGCGAAGGCGGGAGCCAGATTGTGCCTGTGCAGGCGAGCGATCTCGTCCTGTAAGGAAGGGATATCTTTGATCGCTTCGATGCGCGCGAACTCCTCTGCCAACGGCTTGGCCCCCTCTGCCTCTATGCGCGCCTCGTCCATGCCGCTGCGGTAAAAATCCCCGACCTTGCGCTTAGGGCTTCCCTTCGGCGCGTTCGTGTCCTTCGCAGCCTCCTCAAGTATCTGGTGAAGCACCTCGAAATTCTTTTCCGTCAACTCGCTGCCCGCGCCCCAGGCCGAGCGGTCGGCGGGCACGGGGTTGTTGGCGAGCCAGTTTCCGGCGGCGTACTGGTAAAAGTCCACGCAGGGCTTCGCGGATGTATCCATGTATTTGAGATTTATGCCGCGCCCCGTCTGCGCGACGGTGGATGTCTGGCCCAAGGCGATATTTAAGGGCAGGCTGACGGAGAGCAGCAGCGCGAGGAGCGCGTTTCGTCGATTATGTTTATTCACTTGAACACCTCTCTTTTCTGATAGGCTGAAAGAAGCGCCTGACCATAAAACCCGTGACCCCTGAGAATACTTTCTGTGGTTCGCGGGTTCGGAAGAGCCGCGAGGCTCGGAATGTGACGACGTGCGGCAAGGTTCTTGGCGGCACACCTGCCCGCTCGAAATCCTGTTTTTCGTCGTCCTATTCCGTTATTCGTAGCCTCAGCCGTCGCGGGCTTCGGTTTTAGGGGTGTCGTCGTCTAAGGATGACACTCGGAGCGTAAAGCCAATACGCAAACCCACGGCGGGAGGTTTCAGTCTGCTAGTGGAAGGATTCGGCTGGCGATCAAAAGCTCGGCGTTGAGTATGGCTGCCCCGGCTGCGCCCCTGATCGTATTGTGGCCCAGTACCATGAAACGGTAGTCGAGCACCGCATCGCGCTCTATGCGCCCGACCGTCACGCTCATGCCGCGCCCGGCGTCGCGGTCTAGTCGCGGCTGCGGGCGGTCAGGCTCGTCGCGCACGATGATGGGCCGCTCGGGCGCGCTCCGCAGGCGCATCTCCTGCGGCAGCGATGCGAAGGAGAGAAGCGCGTCGCGCACCTCTTCGGGCTCGGCCCTTTGGGCAAGCCGGACGCGCACCGCCGCCATGTGGCCGTCCGACACGTTCACGCGATTGCACTGCGCGCTCACCAGCATCGAAGCTTCTTCGACTCGACCCGATCGGACGCGGCCGAGAATCTTCAGCGTCTCGGTCTCGATCTTCTCCTCTTCGTTCTCGATGTAAGGCAGCACGTTATCCGTAATGTCCAGCGAGGGGACGCCCGGATAGCCAGCGCCCGAAAGCGCCTGCATCGTCGTGACGATGACCGATTCGACGCCGAAGCGCGCATGCAGCGGCGCGAGCGAGAGCGCCACCATGATCGTAGAGCAATTCGGATTGGTGACGATAAAGCCACGTTCGTAGCCGCGCGCCGCTCGCTGCCCGTCGAGCAGCGAGAGATGTTCGTGATTGATCTCGGGGATCAGTAGCGGAACGTCCGCGTCCATGCGATAGGCGGACGAGTTGCTGATGACCGGATACCCGTTTCGGGCGAAAGCGTCCTCGGCCGCGCGCGCCGCGCCCGAAGGCAGACTGGAAAAGACCAGATCGCAATCGAGCGGAGGCGCGGGCGGCGAGACGACTAGAGACCGCACGCGCACGGGCATCTCGCCCGCCAGACGCCACGCGCAAGCCTCCATATAGGTCTTGCCCTGCGAGCGGTCGGAGGCAGCCAACGCCGTCACCTCGAACTGCGGGTGGTCTTCCAGCAATTGAATGAAACGCTGCCCGACCGTCCCCGTAGCCCCCAGGATACCGACACGATACTTTTGACTCATCTCCATATCTCCAAAGCCGGATATCAGGTGCCAGATGCTGGATGTCAGTTAAGGATAAAAGCGCCCGTACTAATATCTAGCATCTGATATCTGCTTTACAGCCATTCCCATACGTCGCACTCCTTCCGCCAGGGCGGGCAGGTCTGCGCAGAAGGAGATGCGAAGATAGCTTTCGCCCTGGCTTCCGAAGGCCGCGCCAGGGACTGTTATCACGCGCTCTCGCAACATAGCATCGGCGACTTCGATGGAGCTGCCGTATGGGCCCACATCGACCATCGTGTAGAAGGCTCCTTCGGGTGTGACGGCGCGCAGGCCCAGGCGGCCGCGCAGCAATTCCAGCAGGTAGTCGCGCCGCTCTTGAAAGATACGGCGATGCGCCTTGCGCGCACCTTCGGCTTCGTCTGTCCATGAGGCCAGCGCTGCCTTCTGCGAGATGGTGGAAGCGCAAGTCGTGACGTAGCCGTGCAGGACGAGCGCGCTCTTAATCACCGCCTCGTCGCCGCACATCCAGCCCAATCGCCAGCCCGTCATGCTCATGGATTTCGACAAGCCGCCGATGACTAGGGAGCGCTCGTAGTGCTCGGAGATGGACGCGGGCCGCGCCTCAGTGTAATAAAGCTCGCGGTAAATCTCGTCGCTGATGACAAAGGCTCGGCTCTCGCGCAGCGCCCCAGCCATCATCGCCAGATCAGCGGCCGAAAGCGTTCGGCCCGTAGGGTTCGACGGACTGATGACGACGACCGCACGGGTACGCGCCGTCAACTTGCGCTTGAAATCCTCCGCGTCGAAGGCGAAATCGCGCGCGGCCGGCAGACGGTAAAAGACGGGCTCGCCCCCGGCCATGCGAACGATCGTCGGGTAGGCGACAAACCCAGGGTCGGGCAGCATGACTTCGTCGCCCTCTTCGACCAGCGTCATCAGCGCCAGGTACATGGCCTCCTGCGACCCGGCCGTGATAATCACGCCTTCGGGATTCACGCCTGGATGGCTGTTATCGTTTGCGATAAGCTCGCGCAAAGAGAGGAGCCCGGCGTGCGATGTATAGCCGTTCTGCTCCTCTGCGATGACACGGGCGGCGGCGCGGCGGATTACTTCCGGCGTCGACAGGTCGGGCTCGCCCAGGCCAAGGTTGATGCTGTCGGGAAGCGCGCGGTCAAGCATCTGGCGAATCATGCTCTTCTCAATACCGCGCAGTCGCGCCGTTGGATGAAAGTCACCGGACGGATGAAGATCGCTCAACGCAGGTAGTCCTCCAATTGCACGGCGCGGTCTGTCTTCTCGTCCCTGTACTTGACGATGACGGGCGCGTAGAGCGAAAGACCCCACTGGCGTCCGCGCTCGGTGGTCGCCGCCCGCGCGCCGGGGACAACGACAGCGCCCGCCGGAATCTCAAGCGGTGCGCTCTCCGTGCGCTGGTAGACCTGCTCTCGCACCAGGTCGTAAACGGGCGTCGAGCCGGTCAGGATCGTGCCGGCCGCCAGAACCGCCCGCTCGCGCACGATCGTGCCCTCGTAAACTCCGCAGCCGCCGCCCACCAGCACGTCGTCTTCGATAACGACGGGAACAGCGCCGACAGGCTCAAGCACGCCGCCGATCTGCGCCGCCGCAGACAGATGCACGCGCTTGCCAATCTGCGCGCACGAGCCAACGAGCGCATGACTGTCGATCATCGTTCCCTCATCGACATACGCGCCGACGTTGACGTACATCGGCGGCATACAGACGACTCCCGGTGCAACATAGACCCCGTCGCGTATGCTCGACCCGCCCGGCACGATGCGCACGTTATCCGCGATCGTCGTCGCGCGCAGCGGGTAAGTATCCTTATCGAAGAAACGCGGGCCCGCTCCGACGCCCTCCCGGCCGTCGGCCGCAGGGTACATGTCCGTGAGCGAGCCCAGGCGAAAGCCCAGAAGAATACCGCGCTTGACCCAGGAATTGACGCGCCACTCGCCGCCTTCCGTCCTTTCGGCGGCGCGTACCTCTCCGCTGTTGAGCGCCGCCTTGAACTCCGAGAACAGCGCGCGGTCTGCCGCCGTATATTCTACCGCTACGCGCGCGGCCAACTCCTCTATCCCTTCACGCAGCGGCATGTGTTGTCCCCTTCAAAAGCCCCAATTCGATCAGCACCTCTCGCACGCGCTCGCGGCTCTTCTCCGTGACGGGGACGAGCGGCAGACGCAAGTGCTCTTCGATCAGATTCATCAACGCGAGCGCGGCCTTGACGGGCCCTGGGCTCGATTCTATGAAATTAACCTCCATCAGCGGCAGCAGGCGATAATGCAGCCTGCGCGCAGCGTCCCATTCGCCCGCGAGCGCCGACTCGACCATGCGCGACATCAAGGCGGGCGCTTCGTTCGAGGCGACTGAGATGACGCCGTCCGCGCCGAGCGCGATCAACGCGAGCGTCAGGGCATCGTCTCCCGAAAGAACGCGGAAATCTTCGGGACGTTCGCGCAAGATAGCCATGACCTGCGAGAGATCGCCCGAAGCCTCCTTGACCGCCGCTATGTTCTCGACCTCGCGTGCGAGCTTGAGCGTCGTCGCCGCGCTGATGTTGGAGGCTGTGCGCCCCGGCACGTTGTAAATGACGACGGGCAGGTAATCGACCGCTTCGGCCACGGCGCGAAAATGAGCGTAGAGCCCGCCCTGCGTAGGCTTGTTATAGAAGGGGGCGACGACCAGCACGGCGTCCGCGCCGAGGACACGCGCCGCCAGTGAGTATTCTATGGCCGCCGCTGTCGAGTTGCTTCCAGTCCCGGCGATCACGAGGGCTCGCCCGCGTGCGGCCTCGACCGTTATCCTGATTACGCGACGGTCTTCCTCCTCCGTCATCGTAGCGCTCTCGCCGGTCGTGCCGCACGGCACGAGCACCTTCACGCCCCCCGCCAGCTGATACTCTATAAGGGCGCGCAGGCGTTCCTCATCAATCGCGCCGCCCGACGTAAACGGCGTCACAAGCGCGGTCGCGCACCCGCGCAGCCAATCAAGCTTCATCTCCACCTCCACCTTCAAAAAGGGATGAATAAGAAAAGCCTTCAAGAGATGGAAGCATTCCTTTCATCCCTCACGCTGCCGCCCTCATCCCTTCTCATGTCACTGCTTTCAAGATTTGGTCCATCGCTTCGGAGAATTCATAGACGCCGCGCCGCCCTCGAATCCAGCGCGCGGCGGCGAGCGCGCCCGCCGCGAAGCCCTCACGCGAGCGCGCCGTGTGCGTGAGGGTTATCTGGTCGGCCGCCGCGTCGAAGCCTACGCGGTGCGTGCCCGGAATGTGACCCGCGCGCGTCGAGGCTACGGGGATGTTCTCGCCGAGTCGAGAGGCGAGCAAATCTTTCAGGCGCAGGGCCGTGCCGGAGGGGGCGTCGCGCTTGCGCGCGTGATGAGCTTCTTCTATGAATGGGGCGTAGCCGTCCGCCGCCTCGAATAACTCCGCCGCGTAAGCCGCCAGGCGATAGAAAAGGTTGACGCCGATGGAAAAGTTCGCGCCGTAAAGGAGCGCTCCCTTATGTTCCAGCATGATCTCGCGCGCCCTCTCAAGCTCACTCCCCCAGCCCGTCGTGCCCTCCACGAGCGGCACGCCCGCACGCGCACATGCTTCGACGTGCCTGAGCACGGCCGAGGCGACCGAGAAATCGATCGCCACATCCACGACTCGCAACTCTTCGGCCAGCTCTTCGACACGGCGCGCGCCGTCCCGCGACGAGAGGGCGAGCGCAATCTCGTGCCCTTCGCTCTGCGCCCGCGTCGCCACCAGTTGGCCCATCGTACCCTGTCCGATCAGTGCGAGCCTCATCCGCGCGCTTCCTCCAGCAACTCTTCATCCCGCTCGTCGGCCTCCCCGCGCGCGAGCAGCGAGCGCACCAGACCGGCGTATATCGAGACCGCTTCCTCAAGCTCGCGCTTTGCGATGCGCTCCTCTGCCGTGTGCGCCAGGAGAATAGAGCCGGGGCCTATGAGCACGGGAGCGCCCCAGTCTCTCAAATGCGGAATGTCGGTCGTAAAACGCACGATGCATTGCTCGAACCCCTCGACGGCGATCATCCGCACGGGGTCTGCGACCGACAGGTATTCGATCTCGGCGCGTCCGGCGACGGCGCGCTCTATGGCCTCTTTGACGGGCGCGGCATCGGTGACGAGCCGTATCTGCACTTCAGCATGCGCATCAGCAGGGATAACGTTTGGGCGCGTTCCGCCCTGTACGCGTCCGATGTTGCAGGTCGTCTCGCCGAAGAATTCGTCCGCAGGCCAGCGGCAGGCGCGCAAGCTGGCGAGCACGTCCAGCAGCTTCTCTATCGCTGACTCGCCGTGTTCGGGATAGGCGGAATGGGCCGCGCGCCCCGCCGTTCTGATGACGAGACGCAAAGAGCCTTTGGAGCCGACGGCGAGCTTATTGTCAGTCGGCTCGCCGTTGACCAGAAAGCGCGATGACATCCTTTGCGGGTGCTTGTTCGCGGCGCGTGCGCCGAGGCTTCCCATCTCTTCGTCAACCGTGAAGAGCAGCCCCACCGCGTCGATGCCTTCGGCGCGCACGGCTTCGGCGGCCATCACCTGCGCGGCGATGATTCCCTTGGCGTCGCACGCGCCCCGCCCGTAAACGTAACGTTCATCCTCGCTCGAAGCGATGTGCGGCGGGACGGTGTCGAGATGGGTCGAGAGCGTGACGCGCGGTCGCGCGCCCGACGCGGCGATGATATTAAAGCGCCCGGCCGCCACCTCCTGCCGCTCGACGCTGTAGCCGAGGCTGTCCAGATAGGAGAAGAGAAAGTGGGCGACCTGGCCCTCTTCTCCGCTCTTCGAGGGGATGTCTATGAGCGCGCGCGTCAATTCGATCAGGTTCACTTTACACGTTCCAAAAGGCGACCCCCGTAAGCCCGCCGGTTTTAAAGCGAAGTATCGGACGCCGCGAGCAGTAGCTTCGCTGCGTCGTTCTGAAGCTGAGTCTCCTCGAAAAAGGCTTCGTGAAGCCGCGCGACCGCTTCGGTCAGTCGCGCTTCGTCAACCACAAAGGTCAGGTTGACGCTCGACGCCCCGAGCGAGATGAGCGAGACGTTGATGTCGCTGATGGTATTGAAGACGCGCGCCGCCACGCCCGGAGTATCTCGCAGACCCTCGCCGACGACGCAGATGGTCGCGCGGCGCGGCTCGACCAGTACCGTGCCCAGGTCGCGCAGGTCGCGCAGGATGGAGGAGAGGGCGCTCGCGTCGTCGAGCGTGAGCGACACGCTGACCTCCGAGGTCGTCACCACATCGACGACGGTGCGGTGACGGTCGAAGACCTCGAAGAGCGCGCGCAGGAACCCGTATGCGCCGAGCATACGCGCGGCCGTGATCTGTATGACGGTTACGCCCATTTTATGCGCGATGGCTTTGACGGTGCGCGGCGCGGTCTCCGTCTCAAGGCCCACGAACGTGCCTGTCTCTTCGGGCGCCCGCGAATTGCAGATGCGAACCGGTATGCACTGGTCTATGGCGGGCTGAATGGTCTTAGGGTGTAGGACTTTCGCGCCGAAGTAGGCTAGCTCAGCCGCTTCCGCATAAGACAGGCGCTCGACGGTGCGCGCGCGCGGGACGAGTCGCGGGTCGGCCGTCAGTACGCCGTTAACGTCCGTCCAAATCTGAATCTCGCGCGCATCCAGCGCCGCGCCTATGATCGCCGCCGTGCAATCCGACCCGCCGCGCCCGAGCGTCGTCGTCCGGCCAGTCGTCGCAGACGAAGCGATGAAACCGCCGAGCACGGCGACCTCGCGGCGCTCAATTAGCGGCTCAAGCTCTTCGCGCGTGCTGCGTTCGGTCTCGTCAAATAGGGGCGCGGCGCACCCGTACTCGTCGTTGGTCAGGATCAATCGTCGCGCGTCAACGTAACGCGCCGCGAGACCGCGCTCCCGAAGCAGGTGCGCCAGCAGCTGAGCGGAAAGGCGCTCGCCGTAAGAGGTGATCTCGTCCTGCAAAAGCATGCGCGGCCATTTGTGAGCGGCGACGGAGCGCAGACCTTCCGCGATCTCCTCCCGCGCGCTTTCAATTGCCGCTTCAGCCGAGGCTCTTTCGCTCGCCGATAACAGCTCGCGCGCGACCGAGTGATGGCGCTCAAAATGCTCTTCGAGCCCGCCGAGGCCGGCCGCAACGTCGCCGCTCGTAGCGGCCTGCACGCTCGCCACCAGCGCGTCCGTCATACGGCTCATGGCAGAGACGACGACTACGGGGCGCTCCTTTCCCTCCTGTGCGTGCGCCGCGACGATGCGGCCGACGCGAAGGTATGCGCGCGCGTCTTCGACCGACGTGCCGCCGAACTTCATGATGGTCGGTTCAAGAGACAATACTTGAGTAACCTCGCTGCCAAAAGGGAAGAGGCCGATCATGGAAACGCACGACCGACCTCTCCGGCAGAAATCTCAACGAGCCGCAGACCGCGCCAGGATCGGCCGCTCGGTGCAACGCAGTTGATTAGTCGTAGCCCTTCACCGGCCAGAGAGGCCGGCGACAGTCCTGCGGATTTAGCCGCAGCAACCAATTCGCGCGCGGTTTTGAAGGATAGCGGCGACGAATTTCGGCGACCTACCCCTTTGCGTCCGACCATCACTGAAGTCCTTCTAGCTTCTAGGGTCGGATTAATCATGGAGGCCGCGCCTCTACTCTAGCTTTGAAAGACCTTGTGCGTGGATGGCGTAACTTAACGACAAGAGGGCGACCGTGTCAAGAGAAGCGCCGGAGCGAACGGCTTTAATCGTTTCCGTGATGAGCGGCGATGCGCATCTCGTACGCAGCCTCGCTCCTCGTCTCAATCATGGGCCTGGCCGTCGTCATAAACTCCATGCCCATCTCGTAGCCCTCCTCGCCGTGCTGCGTCAGATCGAGGCCCGTAAGCTCCTCCTCCGGCGTGACACGCAGGCCGACCAGCTTATCGACCAGCTTGAGCAGCAAGAGCGTGCCCGCGCTCGCCAGCAGCATCGCAAGCAATACGCCTGCCAGTTGGTTGACTAGCTGCGCGGCGTTGCCGTCCAGCAGCCCTACGGGAAGCGCGCTGCCGTCCGCGTTCTTGAAGATGGGATTGACGGCGCGGGTCGCGAACACGCCCGTCAGCAGCGCCCCCAGCGTCCCGCCCGCGCCGTGTATGCCGAACACGTCCAAAGAATCATCGTAGCCGAAGAGCCGCTTGACGGACGAAGTCATAAGGTAGCAGACGACGCCCGCGATAGCGCCTATCAGGAGCGCGGACACGGGCGAGACGAAGCCGGAGGCGGGCGTGATCGCGACGAGCCCGGCGACCGCGCCCGAGATCGCGCCGAGCACAGTCGGCTTGCCGAGCCGCAGCCATTCGACGGCGAGCCATGAGAGCGCCGCCGCAGCCGACGCAAAGTGCGTCGCCACGAACGCGCTCGTCGCAAGACTGTTGGCGGCAAGCGCGCTGCCCGCATTGAAGCCGAACCAGCCGACCCACAACAGACACGCCCCTATAAAGCTCAAAGTCAGGTTATGAGGTCGCATCGGCTGCTGCGGGTAGCCTCGGCGCTTGCCAAGGTAGAGCGCGCAGACCAGGGCCGAGATGCCGGAGCTGACGTGAACCACAGTGCCGCCCGCGAAATCGAGCGTCGGGACGCGGCCCCCCAGCGCGGCGTTCAAGAGCCCGCCCGCGCCCCAAACCATGTGGGCCAACGGAAGGTAAACGAGCGTCGTCCACAAGACCATCAAGAGCAGCATCGCGCTGAACCTCACGCGCTCGGCGAAAGCGCCCGTGATGAGCGCGGGCGTGATGACGGCGAACATCAGCTGGTAGACCATGAAGGTCTGGTGCGGGATGGTCGGCGCATAGGTCGCGTTCGGCGCGAACCCGACGCCATGCAGCAGCACGTAATCCAGGCCGCCGAACAGCGCATTGCCGTCGGCGAACGCGAGACTGTAACCGTAGAGCGCCCAGAGCACCGTCACGACCGCCATCATCGTAAAGCTTTGCATGAGCGTGGCGAGCACGTTCTTGCGCCTGACCAGCCCGCCATAGAAGAGCGCCAACCCTGGCCCCGTCATCATCAGCACAAGCGCCGCTGAGATCAGCATCCAGGCGTTATCGCCCGCGCTCTGCGCCGCGCGCGTCGCCTCTTCAAGACGACGCAACC
The DNA here is from genome assembly GCA_035639355.1 of Pyrinomonadaceae bacterium. Taxonomy (GTDB): domain Bacteria; phylum Acidobacteriota; class Blastocatellia; order Pyrinomonadales; family Pyrinomonadaceae; genus DASQYE01. The sequence goes on along the minus strand of DASQYE010000583.1, from coordinate 3,428 downwards.
GATCTTCGGCCGCCGCCCCCGCATCGCCCTGCGCCAAGGCCACCGTCGCCGAACACAGACCCGTAAGAATGACACCAATGGTCGCTCGACCCGCCATGAAGGCAAGGGATAAGGGATGAGGGATGAGGGATGAAGTTGATTTGAGATTAAGGTATCTCAAATTTGAAATTGAGTGTTTACGATTAGAGATTTGCATTTTTATCCCTCACGCTGCCGCCCTCATCCCTTCATTAGAGCGCTGCTTCGCCGCGCTCGCCGGTGCGGATGCGCACGACATCGTCGATCGGGATGACGAAGATTTTGCCGTCGCCGAACTTGCCCGTCTGCGCCGCCTTGGTAATGGCCCAGATGACCATATCCTCTATGTCGTCCGGGATGATGATCTCGACCTTGAGCTTCGGGATGAAATCGATCTGGTACTCGGCCCCGCGATAGGTCTCCGTGTGGCCGCGCTGGCGGCCGTAGCCCTGGACTTCGCTGACGGTCATGCCCTTCACGTCGATCTCCTGCAAAGAATTCTTGACCGCGTCGAGCAAGTGCGGCCTGATAATGGCTTCGATCTTTTTCATCCTGCGATCACCTCTTTTTTCGCGCCGTCAGTCGAGGGCCGTCTCTGTTCCCCGCCCGCATCTAGGGCGAGTGACTCTGAGAGGGCTGCCGTGAGAGCGGCGATCTCGGCGGCCGAGAGCTTTGTGCCCTTTGCGCTCGTCACGTAAAAGACATCTAACGCGTCGCTCTTCTCCGTAGCGATCTTGGCGCAGTCGATGTCTAGTCCGAAGGAAGTGAGAAGGCTCGCGATCTTGTAAGCGAGCCCGTGTTCGTCCGCCGCGCGTACCTCGACCACGGTCGCCGCTTCCGCGATCTCGTTGTCGCAATAGACTGTGGGCCGTGCGCGACGGGACGCGAGAGAGATTTTCGGGCGGCGCGGCGCATGACGCGTGCGCCAGCGCTCGACCAGGGCGGCCACGTCGCTCGCGCCTGTGGCTGCGGCCGAGAGCGCACGCTCAAGCGACGCCAAGCGGTGTTCTTCGACGGCGCGGCGCGTAGACCCGTCGCGCAGGACGAAGTGATCGAGTGCTATCTGGTCGCCGCGTGTGTTCAGGTCGGCGCTCAAAATCTCTATGCCCTGCGCGGCGAGAGCCCCCGCGAGGTCTGCGAACAGCCCGCGACGGTCGCGGGCCGCAATCGTCAACTCCGTGGCGGCGCTCGTGCCGGGCAGCCAGCGGAAGCAGATCACTCGGTCGCGCAGTTGTTCTATCAAAGCTAGGTCGGAGGCGACCTGCGCGGCGGGTGTCGAACGCGCGTAACGTTCGTGAAGCAGGGCGAAGTGGCGCTCCACTTCGCTTCGCGCGAGCTTTCCTTCAAGGAAACGGAAGACCTCCTCTTTGAGTCGCGCCGCAGCCAGCGCCGGTGACGAGGGCGCGTCATCGACGCCGCTCGCGAGCAGAAGAAGCGCGCGCGTGCGTTGGTATAGCTCAAGCAGGAGCGTGCCCTTCCAGGCGCTCCAGACTCCGGGCCCGACGCCGTTCAAATCCGCGTAGGTCAGCAGCAGCAGCATATTGAGCGCATCGACGCTCCCCATTTCGGCGGCAAATTTTTTCGCCAATCGCGGCTCGCGCACGTCGCGGCGCTGCGAGAGGTGGGCCATCAGGACGTGATGACGAACCATGAGCATGACGAGGGCCGCGTCGTCCGCGCTCATTTGCAGGCGCGCGCAGACGCGACGCGCGATGTGAGCGCCGCGCGCGATGTGGCCGCCGCCCCGTCCCTTGCCCAGGTCGTGCAAGAGCACGGAGAGGTATAGCAGGCCCGTGTTCTCAACCTCATCGAAGGCTGCCGAGAGCTGAGAGACCGAGCGCGACTCTACACTCTGCTCCCCTCTGCTTCGCAAGGCGTCGAGCGCTTCAATGCTTCGCAGCGTATGCTCGTCAACGGTGTAATGATGATAGAGGTCGTGCTGTATGAGCATGGTGACGCGACTGAATTCCGGTATGTAGCGCCCAAGGAATCCGACCTCGTGCATGAGTCGCAGGACGTGAGCGACGCGCCCACGCGCGCTCAGGAGTCTGAGGAAGGAGCGCGCAGATTCGCCGGAAGTGCGAAAGCGATGATCCAGCGCAGAGAGATGGCCGCGCATGGACTCGCGCAGGTCTTGACTGAACGTGACGCCGGCGGTCTGGGCCAGGGCAAAGGCCTCGAAGAAAAGCTGCGGCTGCTCTGCAAAGAGACGCGCGTCGCGCTCGAATCTGAGCTGGCCGTCCTTGATCGAGAACATCTCGGCCGTGGCGTCCGCGCGGCGAAGCCTGTTGAACCAGCGCGGCTGAGCGACGCCCGCGCCGCTCTCGGCACGCGCCAGCACCGTCTCGCCGAATGAAAAAAGATCGCGGGCGCGGCGATAGTAGTCTCGCATGAACTGCTCGGAGGCGAGCAGGTACGGCGTCGAAGTGTAGCCGAACTCTTCGGCCAACGAGCCCTGTAGGTCGAGCGCGAGGCGATCAGTCTTACGCCCTGTAGCCCAGTGAGCCTCGTGTCTTACTCGTAGAAGAAAGCCGTGGGCCGATTGGGCCTGCTCGTACTCGTCCTCCGAGACAACACCGCTCAGACGCAAGTCTTCGAGCGTGCGGCATCCGTGACGGGCGCTCATGGCCCACAACGCCGCGTGAAGATCGCGCAAGCCCCCCGCGCTCTCCTTGACGTTCGGCTCCTGTAGATAGATCGCGCGGTCTGTTTTCAGATGTCGCTCGTCGCGCTGGCGTCGAGCAGCCGCGACCCATGCATCGGCGTGCCTTCGGCGCTCTCGCTCCAAGGCCGCCCGCAGCTTGTCTTGAAAGGCGCGGTCGCCCGCCACCTGACGAGCGCTCGTGAGCGCCGTCTGAAAGTGCGGGTCGCTGCGCGCCGCCGCGATGCATTCGTCAACCGTGTGAGACCTGTGCCCTATGTCCAGCCCTGCGTCCCAGAGCAGGTGCAGCACGCGCTCGACCAGCTCGCGCGGGCGAGCCGAGCGGCGGTCGGCGCGCAGAAACAGCAGATCTATGTCCGAGAAGGGAGAAAGCTCGCTGCGGCCGTAACCGCCTATGGCTATGATGGCACAATCGAGACCTGCTTCGGGGGTCGTTTCAGCGGTGGCTTGTGTGGCGGACGCGGCGAGGCGTGTGGCTTGGGCGACGAGCGTGTCTATGACGAAGCTGCGCGCACGCGCCGTCCAAGTGCCGCTCGCTCCCAGACGGTGTGCGATGCGCAGGCGGCGATCTTCGATCTTGAGAAACGAGCGAAAACGGCTTGAGATTTCTTCGGGCTCCGTCAGGCGCGATATACAGCCGATGCGCCGCTCGCCATGTTCGAGCACCTTCTCCCGATGCGTTCTATTCAATTGAATGCGGCCCTCTCGATCATCTGCCTGAGGTTTTCAGCCGGTCGGCGGGTGCGGT
>DASQYE010000582.1:0-2363 GCA_035639355.1 Pyrinomonadaceae bacterium | reverse complement strand
GACCAGCGCCGGCCCTTCATCAATCGGCCCGTGAAGTCGTCCACTATGATTACTTCGCCGTCCTGGACGACGTACTGGTGATCGAGCTTGTAGAGCGTGTGGGCCTTCAAAGCCTGCTCGACGCAGTGAAGCAAGTCCATGTTTGAAGGGTCGTAAAGATTGCCGACGCCCAGGAGGCGCTCGGCCTTATCGACGCCCTCTTCGGTCAAGACCGCCGTGTGCTGCTTTTCGTCTACCAGATAGTCGCCCACGGTCGTGCCGTCTTCTTCACGTTTTTCGCCCTTCCTGAGCTGCGGAATGATGGCGTCTGCCTTGTAATACTTGTCGGTGGCTTCGTCGCTTGCTCCGGAGATGATAAGGGGCGTGCGCGCCTCGTCGATGAGAATGGAATCGACCTCGTCCACGATGGCGTAGTAGTGGCCGCGCTGTACGCAGGTCGCCAGATCGAACTTCATGTTGTCGCGCAGGTAGTCGAAGCCGAACTCGTTGTTGGTGCCGTAGGTGATGTCGGCGGCGTAGGCGGCCTGGCGCTCGAAGTCGTCCATGTCGTTCTGTATGCAGCCGACCTCAAGGCCGAGGAAGCGATGAATCTGGCCCATCCACTCGGCGTCGCGCGAGGCCAGGTAATCGTTGACGGTGACGACGTGGACGCCGCGACCCGTCAGAGCGTTCAGGTAAGAGGGAAGCGTGGCGACCAGCGTCTTGCCCTCGCCCGTCCGCATCTCCGCGATCTTGCCTTCGTGCAGTACGAGACCGCCGATCAACTGCACGTCGAAGTGGCGCATCCCCGTAGAGCGCAGGCTCGCCTCTCGCACGGTGGCGAACGCCTCCGGTAGCAGCTCGTCCAGAATTATGCGCTCGCGGCGCTTGCGGTCTTCCGGGTCCTGGGCGTCGGCCGTGGCGCGTTCGACCTGCTCTTTGAACTGAGCGGTGCGCGCCCGCAACTCATCGTCGGAAAGCTTCTGGACTGTGGGCTCAAGCTCGTTGATCCGCACGATGATGGGTCTAATGGTTTTCAGGTAACGCTGGTTGCTGCTGCCAAAAACTTTGGTTAAAAACTTGTCGATCATGATCTTTATTCTACCCGTACTTTTTAAAGCACACAGTTTATAGATACGGCCCGCGTGTTACTTCGGCGTGGCGCGCAAGCATTCGATTGTAAAGGAAGCGGTGAAACGGAGGCAAGCGAGTGCAGTTTTTGAAGCCGTGCGCTTTATCTTCGACCCTGACAGGGTTGGCAGCCGCCTACTGTTCCGCGACCGGCGAAAGCAGGAGGCAGGCGCGCGCCAGGCTTGTGACGACGAGGACTCGATTCAGGTCTACGAGCGCCCGGCTGTTTTTATAGAGGAGCGGCGCGGGCTCGCCCTGAGCGTGGCGAACCTCTATGCGGAAATACGAGTTGGACGCGGCGGCAAGCTTCCGAGCCTGCTCGGGCGATTGCTGGCCGCAGCCGCCCTTGACCGCGAGCGCCTGAGACCTGTTCGCAGCCGTCGCCGTGTCCTGCTGCTGCGAGTGAGCCTGAGCCGTAGGCGCGCCCGTCATTAAAAGGCTTAGACAGGCCGATAGCACAGTCACGAAAAGCGATGCGTTTGTTGTCCGAGACGTGTGCATATAATCTTACGAAAAATCAGGCGCGGCAAATTCAGGCGCGGCCCGAGCCTAAAAGGGCGTCTTCGCTATTCCATTAGCTGGTCGGAACATGCTTCGAGAGCATGGCCCCGGCGACCGAGCGCGGCATCTTGAAGTTGACGACGACCTGTTTGCCGTCCGAGGTGATGCTGGTGCTCTTGTATAGAACCTCTTCGTCCTGTCCCTTCTTGGCGAAAGCCCCGCCTATGAGCAGCAGGCTGTAGCCCTGCGACAGCTCCTTGGCGCGCTCCGGCGTTCCGACCTCGGACTCGACCTTCGCCGCCACCTCATTCTGATCCAGCTTGATCGTGATGCGCAACTTCCTGGCGTCCTTTTTCATGAAGCCGAGCACTTTGCTATCGCCTATGGCGGCGACCAGTTGCTTTGCGACTTCGATCAGGCGCGGGTCGCCCGCCTTCTGCACGACCACGGGATCGTGCAAGGTTCCGTCCTCGTCCAGCCCCGCCTCTATAATCATCTCGATCGCACCGCTCAGATCAAGCTCGCCTTTGGTCTTCATCTCGTTGGCACGCGCCAGCCAGTCCTTGAGCGGTTTCTTATTGATGGCGTCGTCGCTGGGCCGTTCCACGTTATGTTCGGCGGCGATTCTGTTCAAGTCCCGCTCGGCTTCCGCCGTGGGCTTGTCTGCGGCGGCGGCTGGCGTCCCCGCTGCCGCCGGTGTACCCGAAGCCGTTGCTGCTACCGCCGGGCTTGCGGCGGGCGAGGGTTTTGGC
>DASQYE010000581.1:0-6565 GCA_035639355.1 Pyrinomonadaceae bacterium | reverse complement strand
TCAAACCAGGCGGCGGAATATTCCGGGTAAGGAAACGGCTCGAAGCCCGGAAACGGCCCGAAGGCGTCGGCCGTCCATTCCCAGACATTGCCGGTCATGTCCAGACACCCGGCGGGGCTCGCTCCACGGGGGAAGCTTCCGACGCTCGTCGTTCCCCAAAAGTGGTTGTTGGAATTGCACAGCGCGGGCGAGGGCTCGTCGTCTCCCCAGCTGAAGCGGCGTTTCGCTCCCGTGCTCCCCTGCCAGGAAGCAGCCTTTTCCCACTCGGCCTCGGTCGGCAAGCGCTTGCCGGCGAAGCGCGCGTAGGCTTCCGCCTCGTACCAGCTGATGCCCGTGACCGGATGCGTGGGCGCGACCACGCCCTCGTCGAACATCTCCCGCGCACGCCAGCCCGCGCCGTTCTGAGACCAGTAGAGCGGCATCGTCCAATTCTCTCTCTCGCCACTCCAGCCCCTCGCGGCTCCACCACTCCCGCCTGCTGTATCCGCCCTCTTCTATAAAATGCGCGTACTCCGCATTGGTCGTCAGCAGCCTGTCAATCTTAAAAACGGGAAGCTCCACCCGGTGCGGCGGAAGCTCGTTATCGTAGGCGAAGGAGTCCCAGACCGCTCCCATCTCGAACGCGCCTTCGGGAATCGTAATCATCGACGGCGGATGATCTGAGGCCGTAGGCTGCGCTTCGGCCTCCGGCTTGCGCGCATGCTTGGCGGTGGGACGTGTCTTCGCAGCGGGCGCGAGCAGGTGCAGCAGGTAGGCCAGGGTTTCCTGGTGCTGGTACTCATGCTCCAGGACTAGATGGAAAACGTAAGCGCCGCGCAGCAGCGGATCGGATTCGTCAAACGTGACGCGATCTAGAACGCGAAAGACCCCTTCTCTGACGCGCGAGAGGTAAGCCTCCATCTCGCGGCGCGAGGGCAGGTCCTTGGATTCTTCGCGCGGCGTTTTAATGGGATCGAAGATGCGCTCGTAGCGTTCGTCGGGCGCGGGCTGGCCCGAGAGCTTTTGCAGCAGCCAGTAAGCCTCGAAGACGCCTATGTGGGCCAAGTGCCAGATGACGGGTCGAAACCCGAAGCCGGGGCTCTCGCGCAGTTCTTCCTCGCGCGCCATCTCAAAGAGCCCCAGCGTCTCGGCCCGCGCCCCTTCCATCAATCCCCTAATCTCTTCGGCTCGCTCGTTAGACAAATCGGCCTCCCGCTATTGAACCCGGCGCGACACTCTTATTTAACATGACGGAAACACCATGCCGGTTGATTATCGACCGCAATAAGTTATCATAGCAGAGTTGCGTAACAAGCAGGGGCGATGCAATTTTTCACTTGCCACAGTGAGAGGGCAAGGCCGAAGGACTTAGATGACGCAAAGTGCTCCTGATCCCGTTTCCGACGCGAGGCTGCTCGTACATAACCTTGTCCGCCCGGTAGACCTGCGGGCCACCTTCGCCGCCGATGTGCGCGCGGGACTTTTGGCGAGACCCCCACGACTCTTCCCCAAATATTTCTACGACGATCTGGGCTCGCAGCTCTTTGAAGCCATCTGCCTGCTGCCGGAGTATTACCTGACGCGCGCCGAGAATGAGATCTTCGCTCTCTACGCCGACGAGATTGTAGAGGCCGCGCCCGGTCACAGGAGGCTTTTGGAGATGGGCAGCGGCAGCGCATCCAAGACTCGTCGCCTGGTCGAAGCACTGTTGAAGCGTCAACGCGAGCTGCTCTATATTCCGGTTGACATCTCTCCGGCGGCGCTCGTGACCAGCTCGCGCGTCCTCCTGCAATCCTACCCCGAGCTGCGTATCGAGGCGTACGCGAGCGATTACTACGACGGGCTCGCGGCGATTTCGCGGCAGGAGCGGGAGGGGCGCACGCTGGCGCTTTTCCTGGGATCGAACATAGGCAACTTCGATCACACGGAAGCGCGCAGGTTCCTGCGCGCCCTGCGCGGCGTGCTGCGCAACGGTGACGCGCTGCTGCTCGGCGCTGACCTGCGCAAAGAGCCTTCGGTGCTTGAAGCGGCTTACGACGACTCGCTCGGCGTGACCTCGGCCTTCAATCTGAATCTTCTGGCGCGCATCAACCGCGAGCTGGACGCGGATTTCGACCCGCGCGCCTTCAAGCATCGCGCCGTTTACAACGAAGAGATTGGTCGCATAGAGATGTACCTGGAAAGCACGCGCGCGCAGACCGTTCGCTTACGCAAGCTTGAGATGGAAGTCGAGTTTGCCGAGGGCGAGCGCATACACACGGAGAACTCTTACAAATACGACCTCGAAGGGCTATCCGGGCTGGCGGCCGAGACCGGCTTCGAGCGAGCGCGCACATGGCTGGACGGCGGCGAGCGATTCAGCAGCAATCTTTTCATGGCCGTCGAGACGTAAAGACCTTCGGGCGCAAGAGAAAGAGCGAGCATCGCCTGAAAGCGACCCTCGTATAGGATGCCGCCCCGTCGCCGGGATGTAGACGGGCCGCCACGATCGCATTCATCTTCGACCTGACCGTCGGCAACTGGCTTTCGATTTAGATATGAGCGTAGACGAGGCTACAAAAGCAGGCTGTGGGCCGACCGGTGACGGCGGCGCGAAGGAGCAGTCCGCCCCCGCCGTGGGGCAATCGCCGGGGCGCGCGGTCTTTCCGCTTCTGACCGATAGGGTCTCCAAATCTTCGGCGGGGCTCTTTGAAGAAAACCTGCGGCGCGGCGCGAAACCCGTCTCCGAATGGATGTGCGGCGTCGAGTTCGAGCTTTTCGGCTATGACACGCGGCGCGACTACGAGCGCATCAGTCCCCTACAGGTGCAGAGAGTGCTCGCAGGCTTCGCGCCTTCATCCAACGACCTGTTCTACGAGGGCCGCACTCTGATCGAAGTCAACGCGGGACAGATGAATCGGCTGACGGTGGAGCCGGGCGGGCAGGTCGAGTTCTCGGGCGCGCCGCAGCGCAGCCTCTCGGATGTCGAACGCGAATTGACGCGCTACCTCGCTCGCCTGCACGAGATTGCAGAGGGCGACTGCCTGGCCTTCCTGGCCGTCGGCTTCGATCCGCTGCGCACGATCGAGGAGCAGCAATGGTTTCCAAAGCTGCGCTACGACGTGATGCGGCCCTACATGGCGCGGCGCGGGGCGAGGGCCTGGGACATGATGGCGCGCACCTGCGCAGTGCAGACCAACCTGGACTACGGCGCGGACGCCGACCTCGCCAAAAAATTCCTGCTCGGCAATCGCCTGGCGCCGGTCGTGACGGCCATCTTCGCCAACTCGCCCTTCGAGAACGGCTCGCCTTCCGGCTACAAATCCACACGCGCCGCCGCGTGGCTTGAGACCGACGACGATCGCACGGGCATCTCGCCGCCAGCCCTGCTCGAATCGTTCTCGCCCGCAGCCTTCATCGCTTACGCGCTCGACGTGCCGATGATCTTCGCGCAGCGCGACGGCCGCTATCTGGACGGCCCCACGGGGATGAAGTTCGGAGACTTTCTTGAGCACGGCTCGGATGGCGTCGAGCCGGTCTTCGGCGACTGGGCCGACCACCTGACCACGCTCTTCACGGACGCGCGTCTCAAACAGCACATAGAGCTGCGCAGCGCCGACTGCGGCGGTCTCTCTTACACGCTCGCGCTGCAAGCCCTCTGGAAGGGTCTGATGTACGACGCGCGAGCGCTAGACGAAGCGCTCAGGCTAGCGCCAAGGCTCGGACGGGCGGACGCCGCTCTGCTGCGCCGGGCGGTTGCGCGCGACGGATTGGCGGCGCGGCACGCGGGCGTAGAGGTCTGTGCGCTCGCGCGGGAAACAATACGGCTGGCCGTCGAAGGTCTAGGGCGCATCGCGCCCGAAGAAGTGCATTACCTGGACGTGCTGCGCGAGCGGGCCGTCGAAGACGAGGTCTGTCCAGCCGATATCCTGCTGCGCAACTACGAAGGCTCCTGGCACGGCTCGTTTGCTCGCGTCATCGAATACCTGCGTATCGCCTGACCGCTTTATGGCCCGTTTCAAGATATGTCCATGCCCGATAAAGACGATGCCGCGCTGGTAGAGTTTCGCAACGTCAGTTACAGCGTGCCTGGCGTCCCAAAGCCTATCATCAAGGGGCTTAACCTGACTGTGAAGCGCGGCGAGACGCTTGTGCTCCTGGGCGAGTCCGGGTGCGGAAAGACGACTACGCTCAAGCTCGTCAATCGTCTATTGCTGCCGACCGAAGGCTCTGTGCTCGTAGAGGGTCGCGCGACCACGGAGTGGGACGAGATCAGGCTGCGCCGCCGCGCCGGCTACGTGATACAGGAGGGAGGGCTCTTTCCGCATTTCACCGTCGCGCGCAACGTCGCGCTTGTGCCCTCGCTGGAAAAGTGGGAGAAGGGTCGCCTCGGCGAGCGCGTAGGCGAGATGCTCGCGCTGGTGGGTCTTGAGCCGCGCCTCTTTGCCGAACGCTACCCGCACGAACTTTCGGGCGGGCAGCGCCAGCGAGTCGGCGTCGCACGCGCCCTGGCCGCCGAGCCGCCTTTGCTGCTCCTGGACGAGCCCTTCGGCGCGCTCGACCCGCTCACGCGCTCCAGCCTCCAGAGAGAGTTCGCAGAGCTTAGCCGCCGCCTCCATAAAACGGTCGTCTTCGTCACGCATGACGTGCGCGAGGCGCTGCTTCTGGGCTCGCGCATCGGCCTCATGCACGCCGGGCGAATGCTTCTGCTTGAGACGCCCGAAAGATTCCTGGAATCCTCTGAGCGACACGCGCGCCGCTATCTGGAAACGCTGCGAGTCGGAGACCTTGCAGGGATCGCTCCGGCGCGGGAGGACGTATGAGCGCCTGGGAGTTCTTTCGCGCCAACTGGGCCGACATACTCCAACACGTCGAGCAGCATCTCTGGCTCGTGCTCATCTCCACTTCGATCGCCGTGGCTTTAGGCGTTCCCTCAGGGATTCTCCTCACGCGATACAAGCGTTTGCGCGGCCCCGTGCTCGGCCTCGCCAACGTCATGCAGACCGTCCCGAGCCTGGCGCTCTTCGGGCTTCTGATTCCGATCCCCTTCATCGGCGGCATAGGCCGCACGACCGCAATCATCGCGCTCGTGCTCTACGCGCTGCTGCCCGTGATACGCAATACCGTGACGGGCATTCTGGGCGTGGACGCGAACGTGCGCGAGGCTGCGGTGGCGATGGGCATGACGGACGCCCAGGTGCTCTGGCAGGTCGAGCTGCCGCTGGCGATGAGCGTTATCCTGACCGGTATCAGGGTGGCGGTCGTGATTACTGTCGGCGTCGCGGTCATCGCGGCGGCGGTCGGCGCAGGAGGTCTGGGAGAATATATATTTCGCGGCCTGCGACAATTCGACAATAGATTGCTGCTGGCGGGCGCTCTGCCCTCTGCGCTGATGGCGCTCGTCGCGGACTTCGCGCTCGGGCTCTTGGAGAAGCGTTTCGACATTCGACGAAAACGGGCGAGCGAAAAAAGGCGCACGCTCTTTCGGCGTGTGGCGTGGGCGGGCGTCAGTGTGGTGGCGCTGACGCTCTGCGTGTACGGAGTGTGGCGTGCGGGGGGCCTGTCCGCCGGGTCGTCATCGGGGCAAGAGCAGCAGCAGCAGGCGCGCGTCCGTGTCGGCTCGAAAGATTTTACGGAGTCGGTGCTGCTCGGCGAGATCGTCGCGCAGATGCTCGAAGCGCGCGGCGTCACCGTGGAGCGCCGCTTCGAGCTTGGCGGCGGCCTCGCACACCAGGCTCTCGTCACGGGCCAGATAGATTGTTATCCGGAATACACCGGAACGTCCTTTGTTGAGATTCTAAAACACGCGCCCGTCACCGATCCGGGCGCGGTTTATGCCGAGGTGCAACACGAGTACGCGGAAAAGTTCAAGGTCGAAGTGGGCGCGCCGCTCGGATATAGCAACGACTTCGCCATTCTGGTGCGCGGCGAGGACGCGCGCCGGCTGGGCCTGAAGACGATCTCGGACGCCGTGCCATACGCGCCCCGCTGGCGCGCGGGCTTCGGCCAGGATTTCATGTCGCGCGCGGACGGCTACGCGGGGTTCGCGCGGGCTTACGGTCTAAGGTTCTCTCAGCCGCCGCGCGAGATGGACTTGTCGCTAACCTATCGCGCGCTGGCGTCCAATCAGGTTGACATCATCGCGGGCAATTCCACGGACGGCCTGATCGCCGCGCTCGACCTTGTACAGCTCATGGACGACCGCCGCTACTTCCCACCTTACGAAGCCGTCATTCTCGCGCGCCGCGAAGCCATTGCGCGCGTGCCGGCCCTGGGCGAAGTATTAAGACAACTGGCGGGGCGCATCTCGACCGCCGAGATGCGCCGGCTCAATTACGAAGTGGACGGCAAAAGGGTCGATCGACAGACGGTCGCGCGCCAGTGGATTGAGAAGGCGGTGACGAGTGGCAATAAAGCAGTGACAAGTGACAAGTGACGTGTGACAAGATAAAATCCGTTCCCGGCTTATCACTCGTCACTTGTCACTGTTCCTGGGGGGCGTCGATGGATTATGAGGTGAAGATCGCTGCGGGGCGGCGCGCTGACGATAGGCGCTTGCGCGTCTTTATTTTCGCTGACAGGTTGCTGGGCTTAGCGACCGAAGGGC
>DASQYE010000580.1:0-8884 GCA_035639355.1 Pyrinomonadaceae bacterium | reverse complement strand
GCGTCCCGTTTAGTTTCGTTCAGATTGGAAAATCGGCGCAGTATACATCAGCCCCGCGTCTTTACCCTAGACCGGCCGCCTCGCTCAAATTACGCCAGCCTTAGTACCCGAGAGGGATTCGTGTCGGAACAGCAGCTTCTTGAACCTGCGTCGCTCAGCCATCGGTTGGCGAGGGAGCAAAGGAGGCGAGCGTGCCCTTGATGTCGGACGGCTTCCCGGCGGCCGTCTTGTCCGCGCCCGACTTCGACACGGCTTGCGCGGGCGGAGCGTCGGTGATGGTTGGCTGCGCCTTGCCTTTGGCATGAAGCTCCGCCTCGGCCTCTACGATGATGTGAGTGGTCTGAATCACGGTGTCGGGATTGAGCGAGATGGAGGTGATGCCGCGCTCTACCAGAAAGCGCGCGAACTCCGGGTAATCAGAGGGCGCTTGACCGCAGATGCCTATCTTTTTACCGGCGCGGTGCGCCGCGTCAATCGCCATCGAGATCATACGCTCGACCGCACCGTTGCGCTCGTCGAAGAGGTGGGCCACCATCTCGGAATCGCGGTCGAGCCCGAGCGCGAGCTGCGTCAGGTCGTTAGAGCCTATGGAGTAGCCGTCGAAGACGCGCAGGAACTCGTCCGCGAAGATGACGTTGGCCGGCAGCTCGCACATGGCGTAAATCTCAAGCCCCTCGTCGCCCCGACGAACACCGTACTCGGCCATCAAATTGACTACGCGCTCGGCCTCCTCGACAGTCCGGCAAAAAGGGATCATGGCCTTTACGTTCGTGAGGCCCATCTCTTCGCGCACGAGCCTTAGCGCGTCGCATTCGAGACGGAAGCCCTCGCGATAACGATCGTCGTAATAGCGCGACGCCCCGCGAAAGCCCAGCATCGGATTCTCCTCGACGGGCTCGAACTCGCGCCCGCCGATCAGGCGCGCGTACTCGTTCGATTTGAAGTCGGACATGCGAACGATGACGGGCTTCGGGTAGAAGGCGGCGGCGATGCGCGCGACGCCTTCCGAGAGGCGGCGCACGAAGAACTCCCTGGGGTCTTCCTCGCCTATCTTACGCTCGATCTCGCGCACGTCTTCCGGGCGCTCAAGCGAGGGGTAACGCACAAGCGCCATCGGATGAACGCCTATATGATTGTTGATGATGAACTCAAGGCGCGCCAGCCCGACGCCGTCGTTCGGGAGCGACGCGAGCGCGAAAGCATGGTCGGGATCGCCCACGTTCATCATCACCTGCGTGCGCGGGCGCTCGTCCTCGGCGACGGCGCGACGCTCGACCGCAAACTCTATCAGGCCCTCGTAGATATTACCGCGCTCGCCCTCAGCGCAAGAGACCGTAACATCCACGCCGCTCTCCAACCTTTGCGTCGAATTGCCCGTGCCGACGATGCATGGCAGGCCAAGCTCGCGGCTGATGATGGCGCTGTGGCAGGTACGGCCCCCGCGATCTGTGACGATGGCCGCCGCGCGTTTCATAATCGGCTCCCACGCCGGGTCGGTCATGGAGGTGACGAGCACGTCGCCCTTTTTGAACTCCGCTAGGTGATCGGGGTCTGCGAGCACGTGGACTCTGCCCTGCGCGATCTTCGTGCCGACGGCGATGCCCGTAGCCAGGGGGTCACTTCGCTCGCCCGTCAGGCGGTAGGTCTCCACGTAGTTTTCGCGGTTGGTCGCGTGGACGGTCTCGGGTCTCGCTTGCAGGATAAATAGCTCGCCCGTGATGCCGTCTTTGGCCCACTCTATATCCATCGGCTGCAATCGTCCGGCGCGCTCCGAGTAATGCTCTTCTATGATGCAGGCCCAGCGCGCCAGTTGCAGGACATCGTAATCGCCGAGCACGAAGCGATTGCGCTGCGCTTCGACCACCTCGCGCGTGCGCGTGCCGCGCTCGTCGATGCCGTAAACCATCTTGACCTCTTTGCCGCCGAGGCGTCGGCTGACGATGGGACGCGCGCCCACCAGCAGGGTCGGCTTAAAAACCACCCATTCATCCGGCGTCGCCATTCCCTGCACGATGGCCTCGCCCAATCCCCAAGCGCCGTTGATGACCACGACATCGCGAAAGCCGGATTCGGTGTCGAGCGTGAACATCACGCCGGAGCACGCGAGGTCGGAGCGAACCATCGGCTGGACGCCGATGGAGAGCGCCACGTCGAAGTGATCGAAGCCGCGCGCGGCGCGATAAGAGATGGCGCGATCCGTCCAGAGTGAAGCGAAGCATTGATGGCAGGCTTCGATCAGTCGATCCTCGCCGCGCACGTTCAAGATAGTATCCTGCTGACCTGCGAAAGAGGCTTCGGGCAAATCCTCCGCAGTGGCTGAGGAGCGCACGGCCACTTCGCAGGAGCGGCGCGTGCGCTCGCATAAGCGCCTGTATCCGTCCAGGATCGCATCGTTGACGGGCGCGGGCAGCCTTGTGTCCAGCATCAGCGCGCGCGCCTTTCGCCCGGCTGCGTTGAGCGCCTTCATATCTTCGTGGTCGAGGCCGTCCAGCAGCTCGCGCAAGCGCTCCCCCAGCCCGTCGGTCGCGAGCAGCATGTGATAGGCTTCGCTCGTCGTCGCGAACCCGTCAACGGAGCGCACCCCGCGCGGCGCGAGCGCGCGGAACAGCTCTCCCAAACTCGCGCACTTGCCCCCGACAAGCTCCACATCGTCTGCTCCGACCTCGCTCAAATCGAGGGCCAGAGGCACGGACGTTTTTCTCATCTGCTGATCTCCGTTTTGAGGCGTGGCGGTCGCGGCTCTGCTGGATAGAAACCGTAAGCGCCACCTGATAAAGCCTCTCTAAAGAAAGCGAGGCGCTGGCCCGTGCGGTCGCTAAAGACAGCCCTGTTACGTGCGGGCAGAACTTACGCTACAAACGGCGGCAGGGTCAATGAAAAACCGTCGATAATCATGCGGGCCGGGGCGCGGGCGGCGCTCCACGAAGATAGCTGCCGCCTCTATAAATTCAGCGCCCCGTCTGCTACTATGGCGGCGCACTTCATACAACCTGCGAGCGGTTCTATGTGCGGAAAGGCGCGCGCCTCAAAAAAAATTAAAACAGGAGAGCAAAACCAGATGGGCCACGAATTGAGAACCGAGCGCGAGCTGTCGCTGGATTTCCTGCGCGTGTGCGAGGCGGCGGCGATCGCTTCGGCGCGCACGATGGGACAGGGCGACCGTAAGTATTCTGACCACGTCGCCGTCGAAGCGATGCGCGAGGTGATGGACACGGTGCCTATGCGCGGGCGCATAGTGATCGGCGAAGGCGAGCGCGACGAAGCGCCTATGCTCTACATCGGCGAAGAGGTCGGCGGCGGCTTCAAGGTCGGCGACAACCTGGGAGAAACATTCCCCGAGGTGGACATCGCCGTCGATCCGCTCGAAGGCACGAACCTCTGCGCGCTCGGAGCCAACAACGCCATCGCTGTGCTCGCTGCGGCCGAGCGCGGCGGCCTCCTCAACGCGCCGGACATCTACATGGACAAGATCGTCGTCGGCCCATCATGTCGCGGCGCGATTGATATTGATGCGCCGGTCAAGGATAACTTGAAGAACATTGCGCGCCGATTGGGGCGCGACGTGGATGATCTGACCGTGATTACGCTCGACCGCACGCGTCACAAGAAACTGATTAATGAGGTGCGCGAGGCAGGAGCGCGCATACGCCTTATCTCGGACGGCGATCTTTCGGCCGGCATCTCTGCGGCCGTCGCGGGCACGAACATACACGCGCTGATGGGCATCGGAGGCGCGCCCGAGGGCGTCATCACGGCTGCGGCGATGAAGTGCCTGAACGGCGAGATTCTGGCACGGCTCGTCTTTGACGCCGAACGCCTCGGCGTGGACAAAGACAAAGTCCCTGCAAAAGAGCTGGTCTTGGATCGTCTGAAGGAGATGGGCATCAACGATCCGAATAAGGTTTATGATACGGACGATCTCGCGCCGGGCAAAAAAATCATCTTCGCCGCTACGGGAGTGACCGACGGCGCGTTGCTCAAGGGCGTTCGCTTCTTCGGCACAGGCAAGCGCACGCACTCTCTAGTGATGACGACGGAATCGCGCCACATACGCTTCGTAGACACAGTCCACGTGGAGGGCGGCCCGGACTCTGTAATTAGATTTTAGATGCCGGATGTTAGTAAGAACAGTTCTGTCTTTTAATAACATCCAGCATCTAAGATCAGGCATCTGGTGATGTTTGCTCCTGCTAATTCTTATGTGCCGCAGTACGCGGCTGCTGCTGCTGCTTCGCGCGGGGCGCTCGCGGTGTGGGCCATGGTGGCGGGCGCGGCGCTCTGCCTGGTTGGCCTCATCGTAGGCGCGCCGCTGCTGCTCGCTCACGGGCACGCGAGCGCGGCCACGACCATCTACGAGATATTCGGAAAGGTGTGCCATCAGCTTCCCGAGCGATCTTTCCAAGTGGAGGGCCACCAGTTCGCCGTCTGCTCGCGCTGTACGGGTCTGTACGCGGGCTTCGCCTTGAGCGTGTTGCTTTACCCGCTGTCGCGCTCCTTAAAGCGAATCGATACGCCGCGCCGCTTATGGCTGCTGCTGGCCACAGTGCCGCTGCTGGTCGATTGGTCGCTGGGGTTCTTTGATATCTGGGCCAATACCCATCTTTCAAGATTTCTGACGGGCGGGCTGTTCGGCGCGGTCGCCGCCATCTACGTCGTGCCCGGTTTAATAGACCTCGGCCTGAGCGTTTGGCGCAGGCTGGGCGCTCGCTCGCCCGGCCGTAACGCGCGGGGAAGCGGAGAGCAGGAGCGGGCCGCGCCGCTTCCGCGCTCCGCGCCGAGCGACTACGGCTCGCCGTCGAGCCGTATATAGATAGATTCCAGCCGAGCCGGGGCTGTCGTTCAGACCAATTTCCCGAGAAGGATTATCAGTAGAGGTGGATAAAAACAGGCTCCAACCGGCGATCATCGGCGGCGTCTTGCTGGGCATTCTATCGGCCATCCCGCTCGTCAATCTATTGAACGCGTGCTGCTGCGCCTGGGCCGTACTGGGCGGCGCGCTCGCCGGTTATCTCTATATCAAGAGGTCGCGGACGCCTGTGACGGTCGGCGAAGGCGCTAAGATAGGGGCCATCGCGGGCGTCATCGGCGGCGGCATCTACATCGTCATAGGCATTCCGCTCGCCATCCTGGCGTCCAATTTCATACTACAGATGACCCTGAGCATGCTCGGCAGCGAGGCCGCGTCGAATCCGCTCCTGGCACAGTACCTGCGCAAGCTTCAGAGCGGCTCGATGATGGAACAGTTGCCCCGCATCATAATCGCCGGAATCGGGCGCGCCGCATTGCTCCTGGGCTTTTCGACCGTCGGCAGCATCCTGGCCGTCTCGCTATTCGAGAAGCGTAAGAATGAGGCGGGCCCGCCGCCACCTCCGCCGCCATTTCCTCCGGGCGCTGGCGGTCAGGAGAGCGGCTACAGCGCCGGTTACGGGCCGGGCAACTATGGCCCTGGGGCCTAGCGCGCGTACATCTCTTGGGTTAAAATCACCATCTTAATGGCGGGCAGCGCTCTAGTTGCGTCAAGCAAGTGCGCTGCTCATTTCATGTGGCGGCGCGTGGGCGAGCCCCTATGGGTTCTCGCCTTCCCTTATACCGATGATCGTTTAGAAGCGGTCTTTCGCCGCTCCGGTTTTTATTCCGAATACCATGTTTCTACAAGATACGCGCCCGCCCTTTGGCCCTACGCCGAGCGAGCTGTTCAATCGGTACTTCAACGACATCACCAACAAGACGTGGGGCAACATCAGCCCGCTCTACGTGCTGGACGGCTTCGACTGGACGATACTGATCCTTTATTTCAGCATCCTGTTCGTGCTCGCCATCTACGGCGCGTACCGCATGAAGCAGGTCGTGGACTTCTGGCGCTATCACCGCATCACGCCGCGCCCGAAAGCGCTTTGGAGCGAAGCGGAGCTGCCGCGCATCACCGTACAGCTTCCGCTCTTCAACGAGATGTACGTCGTCGAGCGCCTTCTCAAGGCCGTGAGCGAGATCGACTACCCGCGCGAGAAGATGGAGATACAGGTGTTGGACGATTCGACGGACGAGACGGTCAAGCTGGGCCGCTCGACGGTCGAAGAGTACGCGCGCAAGGGCTTCGATATTCATTACATTCATCGCACGGACCGGACGGGCTTTAAGGCGGGCGCGCTCGAAAACGGTCTGAAGACGGCCGAGGGCGAGCTTATAGCCATCTTTGACGCCGATTTCGTGCCGAAGCCGGATTGCCTGCGCAAGCTTGTCCACTACTTCACGGACCCGCTCGTGGGCTGCGCGCAGATGCGCTGGTCGCACATCAACGGCTCGTACAACCTACTGACGCGCTTGCAGACCATCATGCTCGACGGCCACTTCGTCGTTGAGCAGACCGTTCGTAATCGCACGGGCGGTTTTTTCAACTTCAACGGGACGGCCGGAATCTGGCGTCGCCAGGCCATAGAGATGAGCGGCGGCTGGCAGCACGACACGCTGACGGAAGACACGGACCTGTCTTTTCGCGCGCAGCTGATGGGCTGGAAATTCGTGTACCTGCTGGAGGAGGACGCGCCCGCAGAGATTCCGGTCGAGATCAATGCGTTCAAGGCGCAGCAGCGCCGCTGGGCCAAGGGAGTGATGCAGGTCGGCATCAAGCTCTATCGCCGTATCTGGTTCGCGCCGCTCCCGCTTCGCGTCAAGCTCGAAATGTTTTTTCGCCTGACGGGCAACATCAGCTACCCCCTGATGATCGTCGTCAGCTTCCTACAGTTTCCGCTCCTGCTCGTGCGCTACAACCAGGGCTTCTACCAGTTGATGGTGTTCGACGTGCCGCTGCTGTTTTTCTCGACCATCTCGGTGCTGCTCTTTTACGGCACGGGCGTGTGGTATCTGGACAGGCGCAGGGTACCGCGCTTGCTTCATCTACCGCTGGTGATGGCGCTCGGGATCGGGCTTGCCTTCAGCAACGCTCGCGCCGTGCTGGAAGCGCTCATAGGTCTGAAGTCGGAGTTCGTTCGCACGCCCAAATACCAGGTCGAGCAGGCGCACGACGAAACATGGAAGCGCAAAAAATATAAACGCAAGCGCGGACTGCTGCCGCTGCTCGAACTCTCTTTCGCCATCTATTTTATGCTCGCCATTCTCTACGCCGCGCGGATGGGCATGTGGGGGCCGATCCCCTTCCTGTTCCTGTTCTTCTTCGGCTACGGCTACATGGGATTGATGAGCATCCTACAGACGGCGAGCGGCAGGCGTCTGCAAGCGCTGTGGCGTCCCCTGACGATCAGCCGCCGCGCATGATCTCGCACGGGTCTTCCGTAGAGGACACTGCGCGCGCGCTCTCTCTCTGCCCTTTACCTTTTAGTTAACAAGAGTGTGATACGCATGAATCAGTTTCGTCTCGCGCCGCCGCTACTCATAGCCCTGCTTTTGGTCAACTGCCTCTTCGCGCCGGGCGCGCTTTCATCCGCGCCGGATACTAACTTTTATGACGAGCCGGGCGTGCGCCTCCTCAATCAACCCGTAGCCGAATATCGCGCGCGTCGTCAAAAGCTGCTCGACTCAACCAAGGACGGCGTCGTTGTCATCCTGGGCAACGTCGAAGAGAGCCTCGGCGTGGAGGGGCGCTACCGTCAGAACAACTGGATGGCTTACCTGACGGGCGTGAGGACGCCGGGCGCGGCCTTGTTGCTTGTGCCGCAGGGATTGGCGTCGGCGGGCGGAGCGCGAGAGATAGCCTTTATCCCGCAGCGCAATCTACAGACGGAACGCTGGACGGGCGTGCAGCTCGCGCCGGGCGCTGAGGCGGCTCGCTCCTTCGGCGTGGAGCGCGTCGAAGGAGCGGATGCGCTGTGGGCCATGCTGAAAGAGGCCGCCGCGCTCCCCGCCTTCAAGAATAAGCAGGGGCAGAGCGCGATGAAGCTCTACACCATCGCGCCGCGCCGCGCCGTGAACGGCTTTGTGCACGAGTACGAGTTCGTCGAGCGGGCTCGCAAGGAGCTGCCGGGCGTCGAGGTCTTATCCGTAGCGAATGTCGTCTCGGAGATGCGTAAAATTAAATCGCCCGCCGAAATCACTCTGCTGCAAAAGGCCATAGACATCACGGGCGAAGCGCAGCGCGACATCATGGCACGACTTCGGCCCGGCATGTACGAGTACGAAGTGCAGGCGATCCTCGAAGCGGCCTTTACGCGCAACGGCTCGGAGCGGCCCGGCTTTCCGTCAATCGTCGGCAGCGGCATCTATTCGACCATCCTCCACTACGAAGAGAATCATAAGAAGATAGAGGAGGGCGATCTGGTCGTCTGCGACATAGGCGCGGAGTATTCGCTCTACACGGCCGACATTACGCGCACCTATCCGGCGAGCGGAAAATTCACGCCGCGCCAGCGCGCCGTCTACCAGCTCGTGCTCGATACGCAATCGGCCATCGCCGCCTACTGGAAGCCCGGCATGACTCATGCCGACCTGCAACGCTTCGCGATCGATTACCTGCGCAAGAGTCCCTTGCGGGCGAACGACACGGACGGGCGCGAGTACACCATGGACCACTTCTTCATTCACAAATTCGGCCACTACCTGGGAATGGACGTGCATGACGTAGGCAACTCGACGCTCGCCATGCGGCCGGGCGAGGTCTTTACCATCGAGCCCGGCATCTATATACAGACGGAGAAGCTGGGCGTCCGCATAGAAGACGACTACCTGGTCACCGCCGAAAACAGTTTGCGTAAGCTCTCGGAAAAAATTCCTTCCGCGCCCGACGAGATCGAGCGAGCAATGGCCGCGAGTGGACGCTGAAAAGCTTTCGGGGCCGCGCCTCCGCCGGGCAATTCCTGAGCGGGTAAGAGAGAGATTATGATATCCATACGCAGATCAGGCGAGCGCGGTCACTTCGACTTTGGCTGGCTCG
>DASQYE010000579.1:0-2022 GCA_035639355.1 Pyrinomonadaceae bacterium | reverse complement strand
ACCTCTTGAGAGCTTTCATTTCATCCCTCCGCCCTCATCCCTTATCCCTACTTTTATGATTACGCTCCTGCGCGCACACGTTGAAGAGATGTACGCGCACGCACGCGAGGCTGCGCCGTCGGAGTGTTGCGGGCTCATAGGCGGAGCAGTCGCGACCGCTCGTGCGACGACCGTCTATCGCCTGCGTAATGTGGCCGCCGATCCGCGCGTCGCTTACGAGGCCGCGCCCGAAGAACTGTTTGCCGCGCAGCGCAGTATGCGCTCCGGCGGCGAGCAGCTTCTGGCGATCTACCATTCTCATCCGCGCTCGGGTGACCCCGTGCCGTCCGAAGCGGATGTCCGGCTCGCCTATTATCCGGCGGCGATTTACTTTATTATTGGCCTTACGGGGACGGACGCGGCGGCGCAGCTTCGCGCCTTCAGGCTTTCCGAGCGCGGAGGCTGCTGGGAGAGGATCGAGTACCGAATAGAAGACCCGTCCGCCTGAGAATCGGCGAACCAAAGACGCGCGCCCGTCGTAGAAAGAGTTTGTGATGGCCGATAAGAGCAAGTACGACACCAACCCGCTGGACCCGGATTATGCGCGGCGCACTGATGATGTCTGGGGCGCTCAGCGCGGAGCACCCGATGCTTCGACGGAAGATATAGGCGGCGCGGGCGCGACGCGCGACATAGCGCGCACGCCGAACGAGCAGGCGCGTCTGGACGAGCACGCCGAGGCTCCGACGCGTCGCTATGCGACTCCGCCGGTCTCCTCCTATCCGTCCGTCTTCGTGCCCCCGGCCATGCATCCGCCCGCAGCCTACGGCGCGACGGCGCAAAACCCGGGCGCGCTGCCCTCGCAGCCGCCCTCTTCGCGCACCATTCCCGGAATAAACCTGCCGGAGAACGTGACGACGGTTCTGCCTTATATCCCCTTTTACATAGGCGCGATTCTGGCGGCCGTAGAGCTGTTTCTGGTGCCGCGCGGCGAAGCCCGCACGCGCTTTCACGCGGCGCAAGGGTTGGCGCTGCACCTGGTCGTGCTGGTGATAGGTTTTCTCTTTCGCTTCGCGGGCAATCTGGTCAGCAGCACGCTGGGTGGTGTGGCTTCGGCGTTGATCGGCATCGCGTCGGCGCTCTTCACGCTGGCGGCGCTCGTCTTCTTCGTCGTCGCCATCATACGCGTCTGGAAGGGCGACGAGTTTCGGATCGCGCCGCTCGACGACGCGACCAAGTGGCTCAACGAAAAGATAGAGCCGCGCAAGTAAACGCACGCGCCGCCCAGGCGCTTTATGTGTTAAGCTCTGAGCGGCGCGTGACCATTATCCCCTCTCTCGAAAACCAGGGCTTTCCCCAACTCTATTCGTTAGCGGAGCTTGTAGCTTGATGAAGAGGAAACTTCTCGCCCTTTCACTCATGCTCGCCTGCGTCGTGTGCGCGCTCTCGCCCGCAGAGGCGTTCGCGCAAAGACGCCGCGACGCGCGCCGCACGGCAGGCCAGCGTCCCAGGGTCACGGTCGAGAGCGTCAACGCGCGCTTTAACCAGATAGCGGACGCATACCTGCGCGGCTACTACGCCTTCAACCCGACGGAGGCGACCGCCTCCGGGCTGCACCAGTATGACGCTCAACTGGAGTCGCGCAGCCGCGACGAGGTTGCGCGAGAAGTTCGTCGCCTTCGGGCCGCGCTCGCGGCGCTCGCGCGTATCTGGGAAGGCGCGCTCACGGAAGAAGCGCGGCTGGATTACCGCGTGCTCATCTCGCACGCTCAGGCGCAGCTGCTCGAACTCGAAGAGACGCGCATGTGGCAGCGCGACCCGAACCTCTACAATCGTCTGGCCGCTTCGAGCATAGACAATATCCTGAAGCGCAACTACGCGCCCATAGAGCAACGCCTCGAAGCTTTCCTGCGGCGCGAGCAGGCCATCACCAGACTTCTCGCCGAAGCGCGCACGAACTTGGACAACCCGCCGCGCATTTACACCGAGATGGCGATTGCGCAGACGCGCGGAAGCCTGGACTATTTCTCGCGCGTCGTGCCG